>JAIRNL010000019.1 GCA_031258035.1 Azoarcus sp.
TGCGCTGGCTGCCCGACCGGGCCTTCCAGCCCGAGCCAGTCGCGCACGGCGGCGACTTCGCCAAAGGGGACGCCCGTCTGCACCATCCCGAATGGCCCCGGATTCATGCCGAGAAACACGACTTTCTTGCGCGAACCGCCGAACTGCAGTAGATAGGCTTCGTGCGCGGGCCAAGCGTAATCCAGCGGGTTGTAAACATGCGTAACCGGCACGGTGAAATGCAAGGCATCGACGTCGGCGGATAGCTTGCGGGCCGCGGCGATCAGGTGTTGGGCGGGCATGTCCATCTATTTTTTCGCCGCGTAGCCGGGGGAGCATTTGAACCTCTTTAAAGCGCAAACAGCAAAATGCGGTCTTGCCGGGATTCTACAAAAGGCCCGCACGGAAATCTCAGCTTTTCTCGATTGGTGGTTCCGGCTGGGGAACGGCGGTTTGAACGGCTTTGTCCGCAGTTGCATGAATTGCCAGCGCCTTGTCCTTGCCGGATGCTTCGACTGTTTTTTCCTGCTGCTCAAAACTTCTTGATCGCAGGTTATCTTCTCGCCACGCATTCCCAAAATAACCGAAAACGCAAGATATGGAAATGTTAGCAGCATACATGAGAAAGAGCGCACTTCCATCTACTACCAAGGACGTGAGAATTCCAATTGTAAATGTTACCGCAGCAATCAACCACAACTGCGATATAAGTGCCCAGATGACGCCGAAGAAAAACGCAGGCCAGCACCATCCTATTTTGACTGCCTGCAATCTCCCGTCAGGATGTTTGAATATTCTGAATTGCGCCATTGCGGGTCTCCTTACTGATTAGGAATGAAACGATTCAACGGTACTTTTCCACGGAGCGACCTTGAGCAGCAGGAGCATGCCGGGAATAGCGAGAAAGAAGCAGAGCCAGAAAAAATTCAGCCAGCCACCCATGCCTTCCACCAGCCAGCCGGCGGTGGAATTGATGAGAGTGCGCGGCGTCGCCATCAGGCTGGTAAATAGCGCGAGTTGGGTGGCAGTATAGGCCGGATGCGTCGTGCGCGCCATGAACGCGAAAAACGCGGCGCTTCCCAGACCGACGCCCAAGGCTTCGACGCCGACCACCAGCGCCAGGGCGAGGCAAGCCCAGAAATCCGGTTCGGTCTGCCCTGCGAGCCATTCGACAAAGCCTTCGATACCTTGGTCGCTTGCTCGGGCAGCGAAACTTTCGCGATAGCCGCCAACGAGACTTTGCCCGTCGACGACGATATCGAATATTTTCCATCCTTTGTCCGCCTGCCCGTCTACATCGTGTTTGAGTAGGAAGTCTATCATGACCGACTTCGCGTCTTCTTGGCGGATCGCGGCGCTCACCGTTACTTCCCCGGCGCCGGGGTCGATGCGCAACGGCATGAAATCCAGCGTCCGGTCGCAATATCGGTAAACAACGTCATGGTAATCACGTATACTCATGGCATGAAGCGCATCGGCGATCTGTTTTTTCTGCTTGCTGCTGGCTTTCTCCCAATGAGGCCAAGTCGCCATTCCGGCCGCGCGCCCGAAATCCATATATGGCCGAAGCATATTGTCGATATACGTCCGCGCATTTCTCCGATCTTCGGCCAACATCTCTTTGTTGGCGCAGGCATTGGTCAAAGCGGTATTGGCAACGGTCTTCACCAGTTCATCCGGCGCCATGTGGGCATGATTCCCGGCCACGAAGAACGTCGGTCCCAGCCAAGCCAGCCATGCGAAACCCAGGATGCTGAAGACCTGCACCAAGCCGAACAACCACAAGGCCCGGTTGATCCCCAGCCGGATCATCCAGATGCCGCCAAGGATTCCGCCGATGACCGCACACCACAGCCCCGCATTCTTGGCCACAAGGCCAATCTCGAACATGCTGAAGCCGATGTCCATATAGAACGCCGTGGCGAGCGCGGTGCACAGCGAATCTCCCAGCTTGTAAAGAAAGATGAATGCCAGTACCAAAAGCGCCGATTTCAGGCCATGGCGGCTGAAGAATTCCGTGAAAGGCTCGACCACCGCAGCGCGCAATGTCCGGGGCGCGCCTTTCGCCATGGCGGGTTCCTTGACCAGCAGCGTCATGATGAGACCGGGAAGCATGAAAGCGGCGGTGATGGCGAATACCCAGCCCCAAGGCATCCGGTCGGCCAGGATGAGCGACAGGGAACCGGGAACCAGGCCGCCGATGCGGTAGGCGTTGATATGAATCGCATTGCCGATGCCCAGTTCCTCGTCCGGCAATATCTCGCGGCGGAAGGCGTCGAGCGCGATGTCCTGTGTCGCCGAGAAAAGCGCGATCAGCGTGGTCAGCACAAATGCTTGCCACGGGAAAGAAAAGCTCGATGCGCCAAGGAATTCGAGCAGGAAACCCGGCAGGGGCAAGGGCTGGTTGACAACCGAAATCTGGCCCAGCCAGGCGATGGCGGCAATCAATCCGATCTGGGTGACGAACATCCAGCCGCGCCGGCGTCCCAGCCTCGACACGATGTTGTAGCGGTCGAGCAATGGCGCCCAGACGAATTTCCAGATGAAAGGAAACTGCGCCAGCGCGAAGACGCCGATGACTTTCAGGGAGACTTCCTGAGTTTTCAGCCACGCGGGCACCAGGCTGAGCAACAGGTAAAGCGGCAGGCCGGAGGCGAAGCCGGTGAAGATGCAGATCAACATCCGCCGGTTGAGAACGGCGCGCCACCAGGGGGGGCGGAAAGTCGTCGGTGTCGGGGTCACGGAAGCGTTCCGTTGAAAATGTCGCGGCATTATCCCAGATCGTGGCGCAAAAGGCTGCTTTTGTCTGCCTTTGCCCGCCCGCTTCAATCCCGCCCCAGCCGGTACACCGCCACGCTGGCCAGGAAATTCGGCTCGTCGACGATGACCTTCCCCTCGTCGAAAGCCAACCGCTTGCGAATGGCGATGCCGCAGCGCGCGCACAGCGCCTCGAAATCGTCGATGGTGAAAAAACGGACGTTGGGGGTATCGAACCACTGGTACGGCAGGCTTCTCGACACCGGCATGCGGCCATTGAGAATGCTCTGGCGATGCCGCCAGTAAGCGAAATTCGGAAAGCTCACCACCGCTTCGCGCCCCACCCGCAGCATCTCGGCGAGAATGCCCTGCGTATTGTGCATGGCCTGGAGCGACAGGCTCATGATGACGTGGTCGAAAAAACCGTCGTCGAAGCCGGTGAGGCCATGGTTCATGTCGGCCTGGATGACGTTGATGCCGTTCTTCACGCAGGCGATCACCTTTGCGGGGTCGTTCTCCACCCCGTAGCCGCACACCTGCCGCGCGTCGATCAGGTGACGCAACAGGCCGCCGTCGCCGCAGCCGAGGTCGAGCACCCTTTCGCCGGGCGCAATCCACTGCGTGATGACATCGTAATCATATCGATAACCGGCCATGCTCATGCCTCGATGCGGTCGAACCAGGCCGTGAGCACGGCATGGTATTGGGGATCGTCGAGCAGAAAGGAATCGTGCCCGGCGGCGCAGTCGATTTCGGCGTAGCTCACATCGCGGCCATTGTGAGCCAGCGCATAGACGATCTCGCGCGAACGCGCCGGCGCGAAGCGCCAGTCGGTCGTGAAGGCCACCACCAGGAAAGCAGCCCGCGCCGCAGCCAGCGCCGCGGTCAGATCGCCGCCGTGCGCGAAGGCGGGATCGTAATAATCGAGCGCCTTGGTCGCCAGCAGATAGGCGTTGGCATCGAATTGCTGCGCGAACTTGTCGCCCTGGTGGCGCAAGTAGGATTCGATCTCGAACTCGACATCGTAGCTATACACCGCCTTGCCGTGCCGCAGGCTGCGCCCGAACTTCTCGCCCATGGCGTCATCGGAAAGATAGGTGATGTGGCCCACCATCCGAGCCAGCCGCAAACCGCGCTCCGGCACCGTGCCGTGTTCGTAGAAATGTCCGTCGTGAAAACCGGGATCGGTCAGGATGGCCTGCCGCGCCACCTCGTTGAAGGCGATGTTCTGTGCCGAGAGCTTGGGCGCGGAAGCGATCACCGCCGCATGGCGTACCCGCTGCGGATACTGCAACGCCCAGGAAAGCGCCTGCATGCCGCCCAGGCTGCCGCCGACCACCGCCGCGAAGCGGTCGATGCCGAGACGGTCAGCCAGCCGCGCCTGCGCGTCCACCCAGTCCTCGACGGTGACGAAGGGGAAATCCGCCCCCCATGGCCGTCCGGTGGCGGGATTGGGCGAGCGCGGCCCGGTCGAGCCGTTGCAGCCGCCGAGGTTGTTGACGCCGATGACGAAGAACTTGCGGGTATCGAGCGGCTTGCCCGGCCCCACCAGGTTGTTCCACCAGCCGGAATCCGCCTCCTCGCCGACATGGCGACCGGCCACATGGTGCGAACCCGAAAGCGCATGGCACACCAGCACGGCGTTGCTGCGCGCGGCGTTGAGCTCGCCGTAGGTTTCGTAGATCAGTTCGTAGCCGTCCAGGCGCTCGCCGCTGCGCAAGCGCAGGGCGTCGTCGAAACGGGCCGTCGCCGGCGTGACGATGCCGACGGATTGCGGTTCGGTCATGTGCGATCCGTATGAAAACGAAAAAACCCAGCCGTTGCGGGAGCGGAACTGGGTTGCCCTCGCTTTAGCCGTATTTGTCGAGCGCCCGCAAGCTATGGATCAAATCGGCGCTGAGGCCGGCAAAGTTATTCTCCGCCCG
>JAIRNL010000068.1 GCA_031258035.1 Azoarcus sp.
CGTGAAACGGGGCCGCGCCGATGATAGTGAGCGCCACGCTCGTGAAAGTAGGTCATCGTCAGGCTGATTACTCCACCCAAAGCCCGGGGACGAAAGTCCTTGGGCTTTGGGCTTTGGGCAACACAAAAAACAGCACACAAAAACAAACTGATCGAAAGCTCGATGTACTCGTGACCCCTCGATGTTGCTGCCCGAGGCGAATGGATTTATCTTTTGCAAACGTGGTTTCAAACGGAGGCGGGCTCTACGATGAAAAATTATGTTTTCGTCTTGTTTTTCCCTCTTTTCAGTCTTTTGGCTCATCCGGCGTGGGGCCATGGTCCGCATGAACATGGTGTAGCCAGGCTGAATGTCGCGCTCGAGGGGCAGCGGCTTTCCATCGAACTGGATAGCCCGCTCGCCAATCTGCTCTCTTTTGAGCATGCGCCGCGAACCGATCCGCAACGGAACGAAGTTCGCGCCATGGCCGCAAGGCTGCGCAGGGCGGAGACGCTCTTCGTGCCGTCCGGGGCCGCTGCCTGCCACTTGGCATCCGCCGCGCTGGAATCCGAAAACCTGCCCGGAAACCTTCTGGATTCCGCCGCCTCGTCGTCTGCGCGACCGGACGATGCGCAGGCCGGCGACGAAAAGACGAACGCGGCGGAACATGCTGACCTTGAGGGCGCATTCGTGTTCCAGTGCGATAAACCGGAGGCGTTGGCTCGGATCGACGTCCGCTTGTTCGGCGCATTTCCCGCCCTGCGTGAAATCGAAGTGCAGTTCGTCGTGCATGGCAGGCAAGGTGCCATCGCGTTGACGCCAAAATCCAGCGTGCTGGAATGGTGAGACGGCAAGGGACGATCCGCCGTCCGGAAGACGAGCGTTGCCTTGAAGCCTCCTTTACAGGGAAATGATCCCGCGCCGTTTCGCCCGTCCATCCCGGATGGGGAGGAGGGCGTGGCACCATCTTCCGCGCCTTTCGCCGTTGAATTGCGCGATGTCCGTTTTTCCTGGCCGGGGCAGGCGCGCCCTGTGCTGGATATCGCGCATTTGTCGATCCGTCCGGGCGAACGGGTTTTCATCTCCGGGCCGAGCGGTAGCGGCAAGAGCACTTTGCTCGGGCTGATCGCCGGTATCCTGCGGCCCGGATGCGGCCACATCGTCGTCAATGGCGCGGCGCTCCATGCCATGGGCGCATCGGCGCGGGATCGGTTTCGCGGGGCGGAAATCGGCTTCATCTTCCAGCAATTCAATCTCATTCCCTATCTTTCCATGCTCGAAAACGTCCTGATTCCCTGCCGCCTTTCGGCCCGGCGGCAAGCCAGGGCGTCGCGGCAGGCAGGTTCCCCGCGGGAGGCCGCCGCGCGGTTGCTGGAACGGCTGGATCTCGCTCCCGCGCTCTGGGAGCGGCCCGTCACCCGTCTGTCCGCCGGACAGCAGCAGCGCGTGGCGGCGGCGCGCGCGCTCATCGGCGCGCCGCCGCTTTTGATTGCGGATGAGCCAAGCTCCGCGCTGGATGCGGATCGGCGCGACATTTTCCTGGAACTTCTCCTGGCTGAATGCGCCCTCGCCGGCTCAAGCCTGCTGTTCGTGAGCCATGATGGCGCGCTGGCCAAGGCATTTTCCACGACGCTGCGTTTGAACGATCTGAATGCCGCCGCGCGGGAAGAATCCGCATGAGGCGGTTTTTCTATCTCATGAGCCTTGCGCGCAAAAGCGCCTGGAACCGGCGCGGCACCTTGTCGCTCGTCGTGCTTTGTATTGCCCTCTCCACGCTCCTCCTGCTTGGCATCGAACGGATACGCAACCAGATCCGGGAGAACTTCGTGCAGGCCGTCTCGGGCGTCGACCTCGTGGTCGGCGCGCGTGGCGGCGACATACCGCTCATGCTCTACGCGGTTTTTCATCTGGGCGGCGCGACGAACGGCATGGGCTGGGAAAGCGCCCGGCGCATCGCGGCGCATCGTGATGTCGCCTGGACCATCCCCCTTTCGCTGGGCGATTCGCACAACGGCCATCCCGTCGTGGCAACGACGCCGGATTTTTTCGACCACTACCGCTTTCGCGCGGGCCGGCGCATCGAATTCGCGCAAGGCCGCGCATTCGATGCGCTTTTCGATGTGGTCGTCGGCGCGGAAGTCGCCAGAAAAGCCGGCTACCGCATCGGCAGTTCGCTGGTATTGCGCCACGGCAACAGCGATGTCCGGCTGGCTGAACACAGCGACAAGCCATTTACCGTGACCGGCATTCTTGCGCCCACGGGGACGCCCGTGGATCGCGCGCTCTATATCAGCCTCGCCGCCATGGAGGCCATACATATCGACTGGCAGGGCGGCGCGCCGATCCCCGGTTTTCAGGTGCGCGCGGATCAGGTCGGGAAATTCGATCTCACACCCAAAAGCATCACCGCGCTGCTTGTCGGCCTCAAAAGTCGCAGCCGCGTTTTCGCCTTGCAGCGCGAACTTGGCGCGTGGAAAGAAGAAGCCCTGATGGGCGTCATGCCCGGCGTCGCAATGGACAGGCTCTGGCGCATGCTCGACATCGGCGAGCGCGTGCTGCTGCTTGTCTCCGCGCTCGTCACGCTCACCGGGCTGGCTGGGCTGGCTTCCGCCATTCTTGCCGGACTCGGCGAGCGGCGGCGCGAACTGGCTATCCTGCGCTCCGCCGGCGCGCGCCCCCTGGACATCCTCTTCCTGCTTGCCTGCGAAGGTGTGCTCCTGGTGTTCGCCGGTATCGCGGCCGGGCTCCTCTGCCTGGTTCTTCTCCTTTTCGCCATCGGCCCGATCCTGGCAAGCCGTTATGGCATCGTTCTTTACTTTTCCTGCCCGGCCCGCGAAGAATGGCTGTTACTGGGCGGTATCGTCGTCGCCGGTTCCCTGGCTAGCCTCATCCCGGCATGGCGCGCCTACCGTATCAGCCTCTCGGATGGGCTGACTTTGTCCACATGAAAGTCCGGACGCCCGTTTCCGCGATCCTGGCGATTCTCGTCGGCGCCTGCCTGCTCTTTTTCGTTTTTTCCAGAGATGAAGCGCCTCCGACGCATGATTACGCCATCGGCGACAGGCTTCCCCCGCCGTCACCGTCTCCCCAGGTTCAGGCCGCCGAGGCGGGTTACAGGGAAATTCGCTGGGAAGAACTGGTTCCTGCTTCCTGGGATCCCGCCTCCGCTTTTGCGGGACTCAAGCTGGACGAAATCGAGGACGGTTCCCCACAGGCCATCCAGGCCATGCAGCAGTTTCTGGAAAAATGGAACGAGGCGCCCGCCAATCCGGAGATCGACGGCAAAAACGTCAAGCTCCCCGGTTTTGTCGCGCCGCTGGATTTCGGGGAAGGGCGCAAGCTCCGGGAGTTCCTGCTCGTTCCCTATTTTGGCGCCTGCATCCACGTTCCGCCGCCGCCCGCCAACCAGATCGTCCTCATCCAGGTCGACGAGCCGCCCGAGGGCATCGGTTCGATGGATGCGGTATGGGTTTACGGCAGGATCCGGATCGAGCGCGCCGATACCCAAAGCGGCACGTCCGGTTATCGCATGAAAGCGGAGAAAGTGGAGCGTTATTTGCCGCCGGAAAGGCAGCACGTCGGCGAACCGGAATGAATGAGCGATTCCCCCTGGGATTCCGCCTCCGCAGGCGCGGCGCGCGAAAAAAAACACCCGGCCTGGCCGGGTGGAAATCTCCTGTGAAGGAGAGGGAGGGAACCATGCAAGGCGCGGCGCGCGCCCCGGAAAACAGCTTGCCCGAAGCGATCCGGACAGCGACAAATGCTGTCCTGCAAAACGGGCGATTTTTCAGCGATAAATCCTTTGTTACAAGTTGTTGGTCGTAATGCTCGTGTGTTTGCGTGGGGTATTTTGTTGCTCTGCACAACGCAAGTCTAGTACAGACTCCAGCGTCGTGCAAAGGAAAATATGTGTTTGCGGATGGGCGCCCGCGCGGCGTGGGCGCGTGCGCGGGCAACGGTTAGAATGACGGCCCACCCAGGAGTCCACATGCCCGATCTGCTTGCACATCTGAATCCACAACAAAGCGCCGCCGTGACCTTGCCGGCCGAACATGCGTTGGTGCTCGCCGGGGCGGGGTCGGGCAAGACGCGGGTGCTCACCACCCGCATCGCCTGGTTGCTCCACAGCGGCGCGGTGACGCCGGCGGGCATTCTCGCCGTGACCTTCACCAACAAGGCGGCGCGCGAGATGCAGCACCGGATCGACGCCATGCTGCCAGCCAGCACTCGCGGGATGTGGATCGGCACTTTCCATGGCCTGTGCAACCGCCTGCTGCGCGCGCATCACCGCGACGCCGGACTGGCGCCGCTTTTCCAGATCCTCGACGTCGGCGATCAGCTCGCGGCGATCAAGCGCCTGCTGAAGACGCTCAACGTCGATGACGAAAAATTCCCGCCGCGCGAATTGCAGCATTTCATCAACGCGCACAAGGAAGCGGGCCTGCGTCCGCACGCGATCGAAGCGTTCGACGACCATACCCGGCGTCGGGTCGGGCTCTATCAGGAATACGAAGCGCAATGCCAGCGCGAATCGGTGGTGGATTTCGCCGAACTACTGCTGCGCTGCCACGAACTGCTCCAGCGCAACGAACCGATCCGCCGCCATTACCAACAGCGTTTCCGCCACATCCTGGTCGATGAATTCCAGGATACCAACGTCCTGCAATATCGTTGGCTGAAGCTCCTGGCTGCCGAAGGCGGGGAGGGCGGCGCGGCGCTTTTCTGTGTCGGCGACGACGACCAGAGCATCTATCGCTTTCGCGGCGCGGAGGTGGGCAACATGCGCGATTTCGAGCGCGAATTCCACGTCCGCCACCTCATTCGCCTCGAACAGAATTACCGCTCCCACAGCAACATCCTCGAAGCCGCCAACGCCATCATTCGCAACAACGGCAGCCGGCTGGGCAAGAACCTCTGGACAGACCGGGGCGCGGGCGAACCGATCCGGGTGTTCGAGGCGATGGACGACGGCGAGGAGGCGCGCTGGATCGCCGAGGAAATCCAGGCGCAGGTGCGCGACGGGGCGGCGCGCAGCGATATCGCGCTGCTTTATCGGGCCAACGCGCAATCGCGCGTACTCGAACACCAGCTTTTTTCGAGCGGTATTTCGTACCGCGTCCATGGCGGGCTGCGCTTTTTCGAGCGTCAGGAAATCAAGCACGCGTTGGCTTATCTCAGGCTGCTCGCCCATGCCGATGACGATACCGCCTTCATGCGGGTGGTGAATTTTCCCACGCGCGGCATCGGCGCGCGCTCACAGGAACTGCTCCAGGACGCGGCCCGCGCCCGAAACGCCAGCCTCTACGCCGCCGTGCCGCACCTGTCCGGCAAAAGCGCCGTGGCGCTTGGCCAGTTCGTGCGCCTGATCGAAGATTTGCGCCTCGAGACCGAAACCCTGCCATTGCCCGAACTGGTGAAACACGTCATCGCGCGTAGCGGCCTGCGCGCCCATTACCAGGCGGAAAAAGAAGGCCAGGACAGGCTGGAGAACCTCGATGAGCTTATCAGCGCCGCCGAAAACTTCCGCGCCGAAGCCGCCGTCGGGGGGCCGGCGCCGACGCAACCCCATGCGCTGCTGGCTGATTTCCTCAACCACGCTTCGCTCGAAGCGGGCGAACACCAGGCCAACGCCGATGCCGACGCCGTGCAGTTGATGACTGTGCACGCCGCCAAGGGGCTGGAATTCGCCGCCGTTTTCCTCTCTGGCCTGGAAGAAGAGCTTTTCCCGCACGCCAACAGCGTACTGGAGTCCGGCGGGCTGGAAGAAGAACGCCGCCTCATGTACGTGGCGGTCACGCGCGCCCGGGAACGCCTGTATCTGTCCTGCGCCCAGAGCCGCACCCTGCACGGGCAGAGGCATTACCACCTGCGTTCGCGCTTTCTCGACGAAGTGCCGACGGAACTGGTCAAGTGGCTGACGCCGGGGACGCGCCGCGTCGCCGGGCGCACCGCGTTTCCTTCCAGTGCTTCCAGCGCCGCTGCCGCCTGCCCGCCGCAGCCCGCCGCGCGCGAACTGCCCGGCGGGCTGCGTGTCGGCCAGAACGTGCGCCATCCCGTTTTCGGCTATGGCGTGATCGTCGCCGCCGAAGGCAAGGGCGACGAAGCCAAGGCGCAAGTCAATTTCGGCGACGCCGGCATCAAGTGGCTGAAACTATTGGTGGCAAGGCTGGAAGCGGCCTGAGGCGCATCAGGGGGTGTTTTGATACCGTCTACCCCGTCAAGCGGTTAGGAGAGAAATCGGCTCGATAGGGGCGGATGGCAATCCCGAAATGGCGCAAGCCCCCGCAACGTTGCGCGAGCCCCAACTGAACAGCGAACACGGCTTGCATCTGGCATGGAACGCGGGCATGATCCCCCGCGTTCCCTCCGATCCCGCTCTCCTGCCCCCCGATCCCCGCCCATGTCCCGCCCGACGACGCCCCACGACGCGCTTTTCAAGAAATTCCTCGGCCATCCCGAGACGGCACGGGATTTCCTCGACATCCATCTGCCTGCTTCCCTGCGCGCGCTCTGCGACCTTGCCACCCTGCGCCCGGAATC
>JAIRNL010000224.1 GCA_031258035.1 Azoarcus sp.
CAAGTCACCTACCCGCTCTCCGCCACCATGCTCTCGGTGCCGGGGGTCAAAACCGTGCGCGGCTTCTCCTTCTTTGGCGTCTCCTTCGTCTACGTGCTCTTCGACGACGCCACCGACCTCTACTGGGCGCGCTCGCGGGTGCTGGAATATCTCAACCAGGCGGCGGGGCAGCTTCCCGCGGGGGTGGTGCCCGCGCTGGGGCCGGACGCCTCCGGCGTGGGCTGGATCTACGAATACGCCCTCGTCGACCGGACGGGCCGCCACAGCCTCGCGGACTTGCGCGCCTTGCAGGACTGGTTCCTGAAATACGAACTGAAGACCGTGCCCGGCATCGCCGAAGTCGCCAGCATCGGCGGCATGGTCAAGCAATACCAGATCACCCCCGACCCGATAAGGCTCGCGGCTTTCGGCCTCACCCACGCCGACATCGAAATGGCCGTCGCCAGGGCCAACCAGGAAACCGGCGGCGCGGCGCTCGAACTGGCCGAGACGGAATACATGGTGCGCGCCACCGGCTATCTGCAAAGCCTCGACGATTTCCGCGCCATCCCGCTGAAGACGGACGCCGCCGGCATCGCCGTGCGCCTGGGCGATGTCGCCCGCATCCAGACCGGGCCGGAAATGCGCCGCGGCATCGCGGAGCTGGACGGCGAGGGCGAAGTCGCGGGCGCGGTGGTGATCCTGAGAAACGGCAAGAACGCGCTGGCGGCCATCACCGAAATCAAGGCCCGCCTCGCCCGCCTGCGCCAGGGCCTGCCGGAAGGCGTGGAGATCGTCCCCACCTACGACCGCGGCGCCCTGATCGAAGCCACGGTCGACAACCTCACCCGCAAACTGCTGGAGGAATTCCTCGCCGTCACCCTCATCTGCGCCCTTTTCCTCTGGCACCTGCGCTCGGCGCTGGTGGCGATCATCTCGCTGCCGCTGGGAGTGCTCGCGGCTTTCATCGTCATGCGCTACCAGGGCGCGGACGGCATCTCCGCCAACATGATGTCGCTGGGCGGCATCGCCATCGCCATCGGCGCGATGGTCGACGCCGCCATCGTCATGATCGAAAACGCCCACAAACGCCTGGAAGCCTGGCAGGACGCCCACCCCGGCGCGGCGCTCACGGGCGAGGCGCGCTGGCGCGTCATCGGCGAAGCCGCCGCCGCCGTGGGGCCGGCGCTCTTTTTCAGCCTGCTCATCATCACTCTCTCCTTCCTCCCCGTTTTCGCGCTGGAGTCCCAGGAAGGGCGGCTCTTCTCGCCACTGGCCTACACCAAGACCTTCGCCATGGCCGCCGCCGCCGCGCTCTCCGTCACCCTCATCCCGGTCCTGATGGGCTACTGGATACGCGGTCGCATCCCGCCAGAGGAAAAAAATCCCCTGAGCCGCCTGCTCATCCGCGCCTATTCCGGCTGGCTCGACGCGGCGCTCGCCCATCCCAGGGCAACGCTCCTCGTCGCCGCGCTCGTCTTTCTCGGCGCGCTGTGGCCCGCCACGCGGCTGGGCGGCGAATTCCTGCCCGCCATCGACGAAGGCGACCTCCTCTACATGCCGACCGCGCTGCCGGGCCTCTCGGCGGGCAAGGCCGCCGAACTCCTGCAACAGACCGACCGCCTCATCAAGACCGTCCCCGAAGTCGCGCGCGTCTTCGGCAAGGCGGGCCGGGCACAGACCGCCACCGATCCCGCGCCGCTGGAAATGTTCGAGACCGTCATCCAGCTCAAACCGCGCGAACAATGGCGGCCCGGCATGACGCCGGAGAAGATCGTCCAGGCGCTCGATGCCGCCGTGCAAATCCCCGGCCTCGCCAACCTGTGGATCCCGCCCATCAGGAACCGCATCGACATGCTCGCCACCGGCATCAAAAGCCCCATCGGCATCAAGGTGGCCGGCGCCGACCTGGCTGCCATCGAGCAGACGGCGATCGCCATCGAAGAGGCCGCCCGGCGCGTCCCCGGCGTCGCCTCGGCGCTGGCCGAGCGCCTCACCGGCGGGCGCTACATCGACATCGACATCCGGCGCGAGGACGCCGGGCGCTACGGCATGAACATCGCCGACGTACAGGGCGTCATCGCGCTGCTCGTCGGCGGCATGAACATCGGCGAAACCCTCGAAGGCCCGGCGCGCTACCCCATCAACCTGCGCTACCCGCGCGAATGGCGCGACTCGCTCGATGCCCTGAAGCGCCTGCCCATCGTCACCCCCAAGGGCGAACTCGTCACCCTGGAGAGCCTGGCGACGCTCTCCATCACCGACGGCCCGCCGATGATAAAAAGCGAAAACGGGCGGCTCGCCGCCTGGGTCTACATCGACGCGCGCGGGCGCGACCTCGCCAGCGTCGTGCGCGATCTCCAGAGCGCCGTCGCCCGGGAAATCCGCCTGCCGCCCGGGGTCGCCGTCGCCTTCTCCGGCCAGTTTGAATCCCTGGAGCGCGCCCGCGCCCGCATTGCGCAAGTCGCCCCGCTCGCGCTCCTCATCATCTTCCTCCTGCTCTATTTCACCTTCTCGCGCATCGACGAAGCCCTCCTCATCATGGCCAGCCTGCCGTTCTCGCTCGTGGGCGGCGTCTGGTTCCTCTACCTGATGGACTACCACTTCTCGATAGCCGTCGGCGTCGGCTTCATCGCGCTCGCGGGCGTCGCGGCGGAATTCGGCGTCGTCATGCTCCTCTACCTCAAGGAAGCCCTGGGCAAGACCCCCGACTGGCAAACCCGTCCCGACCACGACGCCCTCCTTGTCGCCGCCATCCGCGAAGGCGCGGTGCAGCGGGTGCGTCCCAAGGCCATGACGGTGGCCGTCATCGTCGCGGGACTCCTGCCCATCTTCCTGGGCGAAGGCGCCGGTTCCGAAGTCATGCGCCGCATCGCCGCCCCCATGATCGGTGGCATGATCTCCGCCCCGCTCCTATCGCTTTTCGTCATCCCGGCGCTCTACCTCCTCCTGCGCCGCCGGGAGGCGAAGCGGCTCGTCCCAACCCCCCTTTCATCCACAGAAGGAAACCTCCATGAACCCGCGAACTGACCCTCGCTCCCTCGCCGCCGCCTTCGCCGCGCTCGCCGCGTTTACCCTCGTCCTCGCCCCGCCCGCCCTGGCGCAACACGATCACGACCACCACGCCCCAGCCAGGATGCAGACCGCGCCCATCGCCAGCGGCCAGGGCGTCGTCAAGAAAATCGACCCCGCCAAACAACGCCTCACCCTCCAGCACGACCCCATCCCGGCGCTGGGCTGGCCCGCCATGACCATGCCCTT
>JAIRNL010000288.1 GCA_031258035.1 Azoarcus sp.
GCCAGTTTCGATCTCGAAGCGATCGCCGCGCTCAGGCCCGATCTGGTGGTGGCATGGCAGGACGGCAGCCGCGCCGGACAGTTGCAACGGCTCGCGGCGCTGGGCGTGCCGGTGTACGTCGACGAGCCGCATGCGCCGGAAGACATCCCCCGCGCGTTGGAAAACCTTGGCCGCCTGGCTGGCTGCGAGGCAACCGCGGCGCGGGTGGCGCGGGATTTCCGCGCCCGCCTGGACGACCTGCGCCAGCGTTATGCAACGCGGCCCCGCGTGCGCACGTTCTATCAGGTGTGGGACGAGCCGCTCCAGACGATCAACGACCGTCACACGATCGGCGCGGTCATCCGCCTGTGCGGCGGAGAAAACGTTTTCGGCGCGCTCAATCCGCTCGCGCCGACGGTCTCGACAGAGGCGGTGCTTGCCGCCAACCCCGAGGCCATCGTCGCCAGCGGCATGGACGAAGCGCGGCCGGAATGGCTCGACCGCTGGCGGCGTTGGCCGGAGCTGGCTGCGACAAAGACGGATAGTCTGTTCTTCATCCCGCCCGACATCATCCAGCGCCACACGCCAAGATTGCTCGAAGGCGCATCCCGGATGTGCGGGCAACTGGAACAGGCCCGCGCCCGGCGCGGCGGCGCGGCGCGCCCCTGAACCGCCGTCCGCTCAGAGGGTGTTTTCAAAACACCCATAATTGGCGAAATGCGCGGGGCAGGCACGGGGGCCTGCCCCTACACAGACGAGCGTGCCCAGCGAACAGGCCGCCGCGCGGGACGCAATGTCGGGGCAGGCCCCTGTGCCTGCCCTGCCTGGGAATGCCTGATCGCCAATTTTGGTATTTTGAAAACACCCGCTCAGTCGAGGACGCCCTGCTCCGGTTCCGAAGGTGAAATGTCGTCGCAAAAGCGCGTCGCTTCTTCGAGATCGGCGCTGGTGGCCGCATGGTTGAGGGCGCGCACGAACTTCAGCCACAACCTGCCCTGCTCGCCGGCGGTATCGAGAACGCGCAGCATGATCACCCGATTGCTGTGCCTGCCCAGGCGCACGATTTCCACAGGCAGGGTGCAATGTTCGCGCTCGCCCAGGTCGACCTCGGCTTCGCCGCCCATGCCGACTTGCAACAGGTATTCGCTGTGGGCGCAGAAAACCGTTTCCGAACATTCATAGACGGTCAACGCCACGGAATGGAAGGCGCCGGGCCGGTCGATGCGCAGGCGGGCCGGACACCGCACCGGGAAACGGCGACCGCGGCTACGGTCGCTCTCCTTCCCGCGCGGCGCGACCGCGGGCAGCGGCGGCAGGTATTGCCCGTATTCGGGCAGGTCGTAGAGCGCGTGCAACAGTCGCGCCCATTGCGGACTCAGGCCCCGGAACAATTTCGTGCGCTGATTGAAAAAATAGTCGATCAACTCCGGCGTCATTACCGGATCGGTCGTGGTATGAAAGCGCCGGTGCGGAAATTGGCAATTGGGCAGTGAGGCGGCGGTGAAATAATGATAAAGGTTTTTCCCCGTCGGCAAATGGCCGTATTTCTGGCTGAAGATTTCCTTGGCATGCACCAGATCGAGATGCGCGCCGACCGCGGGCGCGCCGTTCGCAATATCGTAATGCCTCACCCAACGCGGCGACAAACGCCTGAAGCACAACATGGTTTCATAAAACCCCATGTGGCGCGGATGCGTGGCGATGATCAGATGCCGGGTGTCGAACCGATATTCCGCATATTCGTACAGGAACTTCAACATCGGCATCAGGATCTTGTTTCTGGCTGCGTGGAATTTCCTGCTGATCGCAAGCGCCGATACTTCGGCCACGTTGCCGCGCAGCTGGAGAACGTCGCCCAGGCTGAAAGCATGCTGCATGGGAAAGCCCTGCTTGTTTTCACGAATCAGCGAGACCGTCCCGACCACGGTCGATTCGTGGCAGCACATCAAGACCGATGTCGTCGGCAAGGCGTGATGCAGCATCACCCGCAAGCCGGAGGGATCGGGTTTCATGAAGCCCGCATGGACATATTCGTCGTGCAGGAGCCGGAAACAGCCTTCCAGTTCTTCTTTTGTCTGCGCGAGTTTGAAGACGAATTTCCTCGACAGCGGTTTGCCGAGTTGCAGGCCCCGCCGATACGTCACCGCGCGCAGGGCTTCGGGCAGGCAGTCGATGAGCCGGCCCACGATGCTGTCGCTCATTCTTTGCAGCATTTCATTCATGCCTGGTAATTCCGCGCGCACGATTGGCCGCGATGCCATATTCCGTTGAAAACAATGAACCGCCGCCTTTGTGTGGGCATGCAATACGTCATGCACTTCCGATGCGCCTTGCCATCCGCCTAGCTTTGATGATTCTGCTTGTGCTGGCGCCGGGCGTCCTGATAGATGAGCTGCCAGTCCGGGCGGACGTCCCGCCACCAGGCGCGATCGAACACCCAGGCCAGGGTGAGCAGCAGCGGCGCGAAGTAGTGCGTGGCCGCCGAGGGCAGATCCTCGGAAGAGGCATGCGGCGACACGCGCAGCGCGCTCAGGCGCTCCCTGGTCGTCGGATGCAGGGATTGCGGCGGATCGTCGCCGACAGGCAGGTCACCGCCGGCGGTCGCGCGCAGGAAGCCGGCGGCCATTCCCAGGCCCAGGTCGCGGTACGGTCGCATCAGCGGCCTTGCCCGCACCGTGCTCTGGGCCAGCACCCGCGGCCAGTAGTCCCGCAGCAGGAACTGCTCCCTGAGCGAGACTTCGACCAGGGTTTCGCCAAGCACATTGGCGTCGACCAGGCGGGTCGCCAGCGCATCGGCCTCGAACTCCTCGATGCGCGCCAGGCGCGCCATGTTGCTGTAGAAGCGGTGCAACCAGCGATCGGCCTGCGCGCCCAGGAAGGGAAACACGTCGCCTATCCTGTCGAGCACCCGCAGCCACCACGCCCGCAGCAGGGCGCCATACTTGCCCCGGCCCTTGCGCTGTACAGCCAGATGGGCGAATTCGTGAGCCAGCACCGCCACCAGTTGCGGGCATGTGACGCTGTGAGCCAGCGGCAGGCCCACCAGGAGATGCGTTTCGATCCGTCCGAAATAGCCGCGCCGGGGCCGTTGCAGAACCGCCGCGTTCATGTCGGGCGTCACCCATACGTGGTCGATGTTGTCGGCTTCGAGCACCCAGGCCATGCCTTCGATCAGGCGGTGGAAGTCGCGGGCGTCTTCCGGCGCTATCCGGACGCCGCCCGGTTCCGGCAGGGGCACGAAGAGCACGGACAGCAGCCGTACCGCCGCATAGCCGCCCGCCACGAGCAGCGCGCCCGCGCACCCCAGCGCCGCCAGCGGCCAGTGCCCCCCCAGCCCTTTCCAGACGCCTATCGCGGCCAGCAGCCCGCCCCCGAGCATCAGGGCGGCCAGTAGCGGTATCGTCAGCAGGGCCACCGCCGCGATCAGCGTGAGGCCCGAGGCCAGCCGCTCGCGCAGGGCGAACAGCCGGGGGTGAAAAACGTGAAAGGAAGACGCGGTGCTGTTCAAGGATTCAACAACTCTCAGAAAATTCGAAGATCGGAATTCCACGGCGCTTCCGCAGGGCGGTACCCCATCCGCGGTACGGATGCGTTTCTATCCACGGTACGGATGCTTTTATCCACAGCCTGGACGGGCCATCGGCGCTACTGTATCAAAGTTGCGTCGAAAGCCGTAAGCGCGTTCATAGCATTATTTGCCTTTTGATGCCACCCAACGCGCCACGGCATCGGGAAATCGCCGCCTGGGAATCGTTCCCGCCGGGAACCGAGCCGGCGCCTTCGCTCCCCCGCGAGAGGCTGCCGGATCATATAAGAAAGAAGACAGGACGCGAGTGCGGGATTGTCTGGATACCGTTTTGCCCGAAATATCGTCAACCTTGCCGCCTGTGGATCTTTCACGCGAAGGAGCGCCCCGCAATGGCCAAAAATGAAATACCCGACGAAGAGCCGATCGACGAGCATCTGGAGAGTACCGAAGAGGTCGTCACGCACGGGCACAGCATCACTTTGCGCGACCTCGTCATTCTCCTGGGCGCGCTTGTCGTCGTCTGGGCGCTGTGCAAGCACCTGCCCTATGAACCCAAGACCAATGCGGGGCTGGCTATTCTTTTCTTTGCCGGCGCCCTGTGGCTCACCGAGGCCGTCCACGTCACCGTTACCGCGCTGCTCGTGCCGATCCTGGCTGTGGTGCTCGGGCTGATGAACCTCACCAAATCGCTGCAAACTTTCGCCGATCCCACGATCTTCCTGTTCTTCGGCGGTTTCGCGCTCGCCACGGCCCTGCACGTGCAGGGCATCGACCGGCTGATCGCCTACCGCCTGCTGCAACTGGCTCGCGGGCATTTCGGCGCCGCGGCGATCATGCTTTTCCTGGCGACGGCGGGGTTGTCGATGTGGATCAGCAATACCGCCACCGCCGCGATGATGCTGCCGCTGGCGATGGGCATCCTGGGCAATCTGGACACGGAAAAGGAGCGCAACACCTTCGTGTTCGTGCTCCTGGGCGTCGCCTACGCCGCGAGTATCGGCGGTCTGGGCACCATCGTCGGCAGCCCGCCGAACGCCATCGCCGCCGGCTATCTGCGCCAACAGGGCATGGAATTCGATTTCACGGACTGGATGAAATACGGCCTGCCGGCGATGGTCGTCATGCTGCCCCTCATGGTGGGCGTGCTCTACCTCGTGTTCCGCCCCAAACTCAACCATCGCGTGGAGGTCAAGGCGTTTCGCTTCCACTGGACGCGCAGCCGCATCATCACCATCATCATTTTCCTGCTCGCGGCGGGCAGCTGGATTTTCAGCGATAAACTGCGCGTGCTCATCGGGGGCGAAAAGCAGTTCGACGCGCTCGTCGCCGTGACCGCCGCCGCGCTGATCGGCGTGACGGGCGTCGCCACGTGGCGGCAAATCCAGGAAAACACCGAATGGGGCGTGCTGTACCTGTTCGGCGGCGGTCTCACCCTTTCCGCCGTGCTGAAGGATTCCGGCGCGAGCCTGGTGCTGGCTCAAGGCATCAGCGGCGCGCTCGGCGACGGGCACGGATTCATCGCCCTGCTCGCCGTGGCGGCCTTCATCATCTGCCTGACCGAATTGTCCAGCAACACCGCCGCCGCCGCGCTCCTGGTGCCGCTGTTCGGCCCGGTGGGCGAAGCCCTGGGCATGCCGCCGCACCTGCTGCCCATCGTGATCGGCATCGGCGCCTCGCTCGCCTTCATGCTGCCGGTGGCGACGCCGCCCAACGCCATCGTGTTCGGCACCGGCTACATCCGGCAAAAAGAGATGATCAGGGCCGGCTTCTGGCTGGTGCTGCTTGCCATTGCCGTGCTGGCTGTTTTCGGGTGGTTCTTCTGGTGGTGAGGGCGCGCGGACGGCGTCATCGGGGCGTCGTCTCGCGTCCGGCCGGAATGTTGAAGCCGACCGTCGTTCCGCCCGCCAGGGAGCGGGCGAAGACGCTGCCGCCATGCATGCGCACGATGGCGGCGACGATAGCCAGGCCCAGGCCGTGGTGACTACTGTCGTCGCCACGCTCGCGCGCCATGCCGGCGCGGGAAAAACGCTCGAACAGCCGGGGCAGGTATTCGGCGGGAATTTCCGGCCCCCGGTTGGCGACGGCAATGCCGATGTCGCCGGCGCCGGCCGGGCCGATGGCGATCTCGATTTCCGAGCCCGGCGCGGCGAACCGGGTGGCATTGGCCAGCAGGTTCGAGACCGCCCGCCTGAACAGGGGCACGTCGCAAGCGGCCTGTGCATCGCCGCGCACCGTCGCGCCCAGGCCGGCTTCTTGCAGCGCCGCGTCGTGGAACTCGATGACTTCCCGCGCGAGCGCCGCGAGACTTTGTACCGGCGCAAGGCGGGCGCGGGCGCCACGGTCGGCCCTGGACAGGAAGAGCATGTCGTTGACGAGGCCGGCGAGGCGGTGCAGGTCTTCCAGGTTCGATCCCAGCACATCCCGCAGTTCCGCGGCGCCGCGCTCCCGGCTCAGCGCCAGTTCGGTTTCGCCGATCAGGGTCGCCAGGGGCGTCCGCAGTTCGTGGGCGACTTCCGCGTTGAAACTTTCCAGTTGCTGGTAAGCGTTTTCCACCCGAAGCAATAGCGCGTTGAACTGCGCCACCAGCGGCTGCAACTCCCGCGCCTGGGCGGAACCGTCCAGCGGTTGTCCGACATTTTCCGGGTTGAGCGCGGCGGCCTGCCGCATCAGGTCGCGCACGGGCAGCAGGGCGCGCCACACGAGCCAGGCGCTTCCCGCCGAGACGAGGGCGACGCCGGCAAGCGCGCCAGCCAGCAGCGTCCAGGCCAGACGTCGCATCAGTTCGAGGTCGGCGCTGACGTCCAGCGCCAGCCCGGCGCGCAGCGTGTCGCGCGCCGACCATGGCGAAGGCAGCTCGAACGCCAACCAGCGCAGTTCCGCCGCGCCGGAAAATTCAAATGATGGCGTGACGTAGACCGGCGCGCCGCCGTTGTGGGTCAGCCTCAAGCCGAATCCGGCATGGTTGTCGAAAAAGAGGTCAAGCTCGCGCCGCAGGGCTTCGGGGTCGTCCCGGGGCGCGGTCTTGTCGAGAAGGTGCTGCAACGATTCCCGCCCATGCTCGATTTCCTTGTCCTGCCTGGCTTTGATGCTCTGGCTCGTGGCGATGTAGATGGCGATGCAGGCGACGCCGAGTCCGCCCAGCATCAGCGCAGCCAGCCAGCCGGTCAGCCAGCGCCGGAGAGAGCGGGGATTGCGCATGTTCAGGCGCCCCGCTCTTCCAGGACGTATCCCATGCCGCGCACGGTGTGCAACAGCTTTTTCTCGAAGGGATCGTCGATCTTGGCGCGCAGCCGGCGCACCGCCACTTCCACGACGTTCGTATTGCTGTCGAAGTTCATGTCCCACACCTGTTCGGCCAGGGTGGTTCTTGACAGCACCTGCCCATGTCGGCGCATCAGCAGCGTGAGAAGGGTGAATTCCTTGGCGGTCAGATCGAGCCGATGGCCGGCGCGGGTGGCCTTGCGCCGCAGCAGGTCGAGTTCGAGGTCAGCCAGGCCGAGAAGCGTGGGATTGCGCTCGCCCGTCGCCATGATGCCGCGCCGCAGCAACGCCTGCACGCGGGCAAGCAGCTCCGAGAGGGCGAAAGGCTTGACCAGATAATCGTCGGCGCCGGCCTGCAAGCCGGTGACGCGATCCTCCACGCTGTCCCGCGCGGTGAGCATCAGCACCGGCACCGGCTTGCTGCGGCGAAGCTCGCGCAGCAGGCTCAGGCCGTCCCGGCCCGGCAGCATGATGTCGAGCAGCACGAGGTCGTAGTTTCCCGTGCCCGCAAGGTGATGACCGTCGATGCCGTCATGGGCGACATCGACCACATAACTGTTCTCGGTCAATGCCTTGCGCAGATATTCAGCCAGCTTGGGTTCGTCTTCGACAACCAGGATCTTCATGCGCCGGATTATCGCAGAACTCCCCGGTTGGCATTCATTACGAATTTGTAATCGTCCTGTTCGGAATTCGACGTGGACAGTTGTTTACAGTGCGCCCGGATCACGGAAAAAGGGTTCGACGCATCATGCTTTCGCACATGTCCCACGCTCGCCCGGCCCGCCTCGTGGCGACGCTGGCTTTGGCAACGGCCGCGCTGGCTGCGCAGGCGGCCGAACCGCCCCTGACGCTCGACCGCGCCTGGTTGCGCGCCGAAGAAACCAGCCCCGCGCTCAAGAGCGCGCAGGCGAATCTCGCCGCTGTCGAAGGCGCGCTCACGGACGCGCGCGGCCTGCTCTGGAACAACCCACAACTGTCCGCCGAGTTCGGCCGCCGCCGCGTGCCCCAGCCGGGGCGGGAAACCGGCAGGGAACGGGAATGGCGAGCCGAAATCTCGCAGACTTTCGAGATCGCCGGCCAGCATGGCCTGCGCGGGGAAGCCGCCAGACAGAATCTGTCCGCGTACAGGGAAAACATCGAAGAAGTTCGCCGCCAACTGCGCGCGGAAGTCGAACAAAAGTTCGTGCGCGTGCTCGCGCAACAAACGCGCCTCGCCACCGAAACCGAACTCGTCGAGCTGATCGGAAGCGCCGCCGCCGCGGCCAGGAAACGCTTCGCGGCGGGCGAGGACGCCCGGCTCGACAGCAATCTCGCCGAAGTGGAACTCGGGCGCGCCGAAAACCAGCTCGAAGCGGCGCGCGAGCAATTGATCGCCGCCCGCGCCGATCTCGCCACCACCCTGCAATGGCCAGCCGAGACCCGGTTGGAAGTGCAAGGGGTATTCAGCCCCGAAACGGAAACGGCGATTCCCTACACCCTGGCTCAGTTGCTGGCTTCCGCCGACGAGCGCCCCCTGTTGCGCGCCCTCGGCCACCAGGCGCGGGCCGCGCGCAGCCGCCTCGGCCTGGAACGCGCCGCGAAAATGCCGGACGTGACCGTCGGACTCTACACGGGACGCGAAGGATCGGGCGAGGCGCGCGAACGGGTCGCGGGCCTGTCCGTGTCGATGCCCCTGCCCTTTTTTCGCGGCAACGCCGAAGGCATCGGGCGGGCCGGCGCCGAACTCGACCAGACACTGATCGAGCGGCAGGCCGCTGTCCGCGATACGCGGGCAAACGTCACCGCCCTGTGGCAAAGGCTGTCGAGCCAGCGGGATCGGGTCGAACGGCTGCGCCGATTCGTCCTGCAACGCTTGCAGGACAACCAGCGCCTGTCCACCTCCGCCTACCGCGCCGGCGAAATCGACCTCGCGCAATGGCTGCTCGCCACCCGCCAGACGCTGGAGACGCGGCGCGAGATTCTGGAAGCCATGACCGAACTCGCCCTCACGCGCGTGGCGCTGGAACAGGCGGCAGGCTGGAAGCGCGGATGGGCCGCGATCCCATGAGAGGGTGTCTTCAAAATACCCTACCTATCATTGGCGATCAGGCATTCCCAGGCAGGGCAGGCACAGGGGCCTGCCCCTACATTACGTCCCGCTCGGCGGCAAGAAGACGGCGTGGCCGGCGACATCATCGAGGGGCCTGCCCCGACATTGCGTCCCGCGCGGCGGCTTCACCAGCGACAACAGGGAGGTGCTCATCAGGGGCCTGCCCCGACATGGCGTCCCGCGCGGCGGCCTGTTCGCTGGGCACGGCCCGTCTTGTAGGGGCAGGCCCCCGTGCCTGCCCTGCGCATTTTGCCAATTATGGGTGTTTTGAAAACACCCTCTAAGAGGGGGTTTTGAAAACACCCGCTAAGAGGATGCTTTCAAAACATACATTATCCAAACCGGCCCAAACCCAAGGCACGACGCTTGCCAAGATGGATGGCAATATACCATAAAAATTTCTTGTCCGCGTTCTCGGCCCGTTTCTTTACACCCTGATACCAGCATCGTACAAGACGTCTTGCTCCTGCCCGTGCAAGAGCGCATGCGCCTGAGTCACCCCGGACACATTCGCCGCCGTGTCCAACACCGTAGCACCAGGCCCGAGTCCGCGTCCACGCCAATGTGCGCCTTCATGCCAAAATACCATAACGTAACACATTGATTTTCATATACATAGTGTTACGTAGTGGCATGTCACATCCGCACGCAGACAGGAAGGTATGCCCCCGGCAGGATTTGAACCCGCGACCTTCGGTTTACAAAACCGCTGCTCTACCGACTGAGCTACAAGGGCTTCTCTGGGTGATGCGCAGTGCGCGCGGATTGTAG
>JAIRNL010000307.1 GCA_031258035.1 Azoarcus sp.
TGGATTCCGCGACTTCGCGCGGAATGACAGGGGGCGCATGGATTCCGCGACTTCGCGCGGAATGACAGGGGGGTGCATAGGCTGCGTCAGGGGGTGTATTTGCATGCAAAGGGCGCGAAGCGTCCCTGACTGTTTTTGCGTGCAAAAGGCGCGAAGCGCCCCTCACTGTCATTCCGCGCGTAGTCGCGGAATCCAGACGCCGCATGGATTCCGCGACTACGCGCGGAATGACAGGGGGGGGTCAGGCCCTGGGGAGGGCGCGATTGTCCAGGGCCGGCCCGGCGCTGATTCGGGCCAGGCTGTACATGGCTGCAATTGTCGCCACGCGATGCAATCCCCACGCCAAGATCGTCTATGAGCAATTGCGCCAACTATCGAACCGATTTCTCTCCAAACCGCTTGACGGAATAGACGGTATCTACAAGCTTGCGTCCCGCGCGGCGGCCTGATCGCAACACCCTCTCAGCCAGCCCTTGCCCGCGCTGGCGACGAACCGGGCGTTGCAGGAACGGAATATGGTCGGGTTTGCGGTGGAGCGGCTGGGTGGGCGATTTTCCGGGGCGTTCGTGAGAGCGTGGGAAGCTCATGCGGCGGTTGGTTCAGTGTCGATGACGGCTGGCATACCTCCGGAACAAGGATTTGCGCAGGAGGAATTCCGGCTTCCAGGCGGCGAGAAGGGCGCGGTAATCGGGAAACAGCGCAGCGCGTCCTTCGTGTTTGGGAGGAGATTGCGGGCGAGGCGAGGAAAGCGGCAGGACGTCTTGATGTTTTGCGAGAAAACGTCGGCCATATTTCAGATGGCTTTTCCCGTAATTGCCGTTCGATGCGTGGATTACTGGAATGTCGCAACATACGCCCAGTTTCTTGCCCGCGCGCCAGGCCGAGAAGCTGAAATCGAGATCGTAGAGATGAAAACCGTCGAAAACGGTTTCGTCGAAGCCGATTTCCCGCGCCGTTTCCTGACGGGCCATGATGCATAGACCGTCGATGGCCTGGATGCCGTCCGCCACCGGCCAGGAATCGGTACCCCAGATCGAAAAATTGATGTCCATGCCACTGTGGCACGCCATGGCGCCAGCCAGCCAGGGATAGCCGGCGCCCCACCAGTACTCGGAGACGAGGCGCCGGGCGCCCACAAAGCCCAGAATGTCGAAGTCTTGCAGGCGGGCGCTGATTTTGCACGCGAAATCCGGGTCGAGAATCAGGATGTCGTCGTGCGAGAAAATTACGATCTCGCCGCACGCCTGCCGCAAGCCCCGGTTATAGCCCTCGGTGAGCGAGCGCGCGTCGTGGATGCCGAGAATCTCGTGGGGAAAGGCGGCGAGAAGCGATCCGTACATTTCGCTGGCTTCAGCGAATTTCAGCGGATCGACGCTGCAAATGATGACGGAAAAGCGGATGGCGTCCGTCATGGCGGGCAGGCGGCGCAAGCCGCGGAATCCTTTGCCGCGTGCTGGCGCGTGATGGCAAGCGTGGCGCGGCGGAAAGTGGTTTCGTTCCACAGCTGCTTCAGGGTGTGGTGGTCGGGTAGAGCGAGGCCGACGCTTTGCAACGGCGTCAAGCGGTATTCGGGGAATTTTTCTTCCCGGTATTTGGCGAGGAAACGCTTGACATATTTCGTATAGGCGCTCGAATCGAACGCGCTTTCCGTGGTCTGGATGCTCGTGGAGGCGTGGATGTACGGAATGTCGCAGCAAACGCCAATCCTGTAGCCGGCGCGGCTTGCCGCGAAACTGAAATCGCAGTCGTACAGATGCCAGCCGTCGAAGGTTTCGTCGTCGAAACCCACTGCCGCCGCCACCTCGCGGCGGGCGATCATGCAGAGCCCGTCCAGTAGCCGGATATCGCCGCTGACGGGCCAGCCGTTCGCGCCGTAGATATCGAATGTCAGTACGCCTGGCCGGCACAGGGCCCAGTGACAGGCTGCGCCATATAGATGGGGCCAGTTGGCGGCGAACCATATTGGGTAGATCGCGCGTGAACTGCCCGCAAAGCCCAGTACATCCCAGTCTTGCATGCGTTCGCCGATCTTGCGCGCGAAATCGTGATCCAGGAAAAGCACGTCGTCGTGGGAAAACACCACGATTTCGCCCCGGCATTGGTGCAGACCCTGGTTGTAGCCTTCGGCGAGCGAGTGGGCATTGTGGATGCCGATGATCTCGAAAGGAACTCCGGCGAGAAGGCGCGCGTAGCAGGCGCTCACTTTGGCGAATTTCCATGCGTCGATGCTGCATACGATGATGGAAAAGCGAGGCGCGCTCATGGCCGCGCTTCGCCGGGGACGGTTTGCGTTCCCCAAGCCAGGTTTTGCATGGCGGTGGCGAAACCGCGCGCGAACAGGGACGGATCAGCCAGGCCGATCTGCTTCATCCGCGCGCGCAAGGCCGGGTCGGGCGCGGGCGGTGCGTGCGCGAGGCCCCGCGCCAGGGCGACGTATTCTTCCGCGTCCCGGGCGATCCAGTGCGCCGCGCCCATGGCTTTCAGCAAGACGGCGGCGCGGCGCGACCACGGCAGCTGGCTGTCCAGGACGAGGCATGGCTTGCCCATCCAGAGCGCGGCGGGCAAGACCGGGCCGCCGCAGTCGATGGGCGGGCACAGGCCGAAATCGGCGGATCGCCACAGGCGGCACAATTCTTCCGTGTTTCCCGCGCGCACGAAGCGCAGCCGTTTCGGGGCGATCCCGGCGCGGGTGAAATGGCCGAGGATGAAATCCTTCGCTTCCTGTTCCAGCGTTCCGAGATCGAGGAGCAGCACGGCTTGCGGATGCGTTCCGAGCACTTCGGCAAACAGTCGCCAGCCTTCGCCGCCGATCCGGTTCGCGGCGGTGAGGCAAGCCAGCACCGGGCGCGGGCCGGGCGCGTCCGGCGCGGTGAGAGGCAGCGCCGGGAAGTCGTATACCTCGCCCAGTCCGGGGAGGCAGACGCATGGCAAGACGCTGTCTATGTCCAGATCCACGCCAGCCAGTGTCTTGCTCGCGGGCAGCAGGGGCGGCAAGGGGATTTCGCCCCACAGCAATTTGTGGGCAACCCGTGCGTGCGCGAAAAGCGCCAGGCAATCTTTTGGGTTGCCGGGATCGAGATCGATCAGGATGTCCGGGGTGGTTTTGTGAAGGATGTGGAGCGCGCCGTCGCCATTTTCATCGATGAAGGCAATGTAATCGAAAAGGAAAAGGTGCAGATTGGACTGCGCGGGCGCCTCGGGCGGATCGGTGAAGTGCCTGTCGTTGCAGAGCAGGGACAGGATGAAATCCTGCTCCGGCAGATGGGCGAGCAGGGCGGCGAGCCGGCCCAGACGGTTTTCGCGCGCGATGTCGCTGACCATGAAGGTGATATGTATCGGTGCGCCCGCGGGTTTCGGGGCGGGCGCACCGACGTTCCGGAAATCCTCGGGCGCCAGGAGGCCAAGCTGCTCCTGTATTTTTTCCAGCGTGGCGACGAATTGCCCGCCGTCCTGGTCGGAGCAAGCCAGACCGTGCGCCGCCAGCAGGTCGTCTTCCATGCCGGTTGAAAATTGCTGGCAGATCCGGGTCAGTCCGTCGAGATCGCCGCGCCGCGCCAGTATGTGGGTGAGCGTGTGCAGGATGTCGTCGTGGGCGGCGGTGTCCACCCGGACGACGCCTTGGAGCAGGGCGACGGCTTCTTCCGCCTGGTTCGTCTGGAACAGGCTTTGCGCCAGCGCGGGATAGGCCGCCCACAAATCGGGCTGGATGGCCAGGGCCTCGCGCAGATATTCCGCGGCGAGCGCCGGTTCGTCCGCGTGCAGGAAATTCTCGCCCAGCGCCGCGCCAAGTTCGGCTCTTTCGGGGGCAAGCGCCCGCGCCCGCGCGAAAAAATCGCGCGCCTCTTCGGCCTTTCCCTGGCGGGCGCGAATGGACGCGCGCCATGCCAACGCTTCCGGATTCTTCGGCGCCTGGTATTGCAGGTCGGCAAAAATGGCATCCGCCTCGGCGAAACAACTGCGCCGGAACGCTTCGATCCCCTGGGAAAACAGTTCTTCCCGCTCCGCCCGGATAGCCGCTTCCTCGCGGGGAGACGTCCGGGCGGCGGTTTCTCCCGCATGCGCGTAGATTGCCCTGGCGGCTTCGATGGACGCTGCCGTCATTTGCTTTTTCAACTGCACGCCGGGCGTGACCGGGAAGCGTTCTCCGGTCCGGATTGGAATGAAGCCAGCGCGTTTGGGGGAGGCGAATTTCGTGATCGCGCAGATGGAATCGTAGAAACAGATACTGGCGATTTCCCGGCGGTAGCCGCGCAGGAACGGCGACAGACCGGCCACGGCGGCAAGGCCATCCGCATCGAGATAGTCGAAATTCACCGTGTCGGCGAAATTCTTGAAGAATTCGATCGAGGCGTCTTTCCTGTGCAGGCCGCCGCCCCATCCCTTGTCGTAACTGGTGTGCAGATCCTCGACGAGGTAGATGCCCGCCGGATTCAGCTTCTTGAACAGATGGATGAAGGCCGCGATGACCTCCGCGCTCTCGTGGGAGCCGTCATCGATGATGATGTCGAACTTTTGCGCCGCGAACAGGCGACTGACGGCATCGGCGTCGGCGGCGCTGCCAAGATGGACATGGATGGAAGAATGCGCGCCGAAATCGAGTTCGAGGCATTCGGGAGAGATGTCCAGACCGTGGATTTCCGAACCTGGCGGCAGGTATTTTTCCCATATCTCCAGCGAGCCGCCATTTTGTACGCCGATTTCGAGCAGGGCGAGAGGCTGCCCGGCATCGAGATGGGCGGCGAGGAGCCGGTCATAGAGGAAGGGATAGTGCGACCACTTGTCTGAGCCAAGGCCGCGGTGGGCGCGGTAGATGCTGTCGTAGTCCTGTTTTTGCCAGGCGTGTCCGCTTGTCATGTCCCTGTCCGCTCCGGTCTGTCCGCGCCGCGCCGGTCGGCGCTGGCGCACCAGCGTTGCCACATCTCCCGGAACGCCGTCTGTAAATTGCGGGCCATGCGCGGCGCATCGAGCAGCGGGCTGGCCAGCATGCGTTCGCGCAGGCCGGCGCGCAGGGTTTTCAGGTGTTCGCGGTCGCGGGCGAGCCGCACGGCGATGTCGACGTAGTCGTCGGCGCTCGTTGCCACCAGTTCGCGCAGGCCGACGT
>JAIRNL010000081.1 GCA_031258035.1 Azoarcus sp.
GCCAGTACGCTGATGCGCGGGGGGCGCGCCAAAAACGTCGTGCGCTGCGGCCTCGTCACGCGCGCCGAAGCCCTGCCCGCGGACGGCGGCTTTGCCCAATACCGGCTCACCATCGAACCGCCCTTCGCGCTGCTGCGCCACCGGCGCACGAGCCGCGTGTTCCAGGACATGACGGTCCCGGAGATCGTGGAAACGATCCTGGACGAACATATCCGGGACAACCCCACCATCGGCGCCACATTCGGCTATTGTTTCCATCTCTGGGAAAGAGAGCGCCGCGAACGCTCCTACTGCCTCCAATACCGCGAGACCGACTTGGAATACATCGAACGACTGCTGGCTGAAGAGGGCCTGGCTTACCGCTTCGAGCACGGAGAAGACCGGGGCACGCGCAGGGGCGAGGACGAAAACGAGGACGAGGACGAAAGCGGCGGGGAAGAAGAAGACAAACTCCCGCGCGTGACGCTGGTGATCTTCGACAACTCGTACAGCCTGCCGCGCGCCCGGCAAGACAACATCCGCTTCCACCGCGCCAGCGCCACCGAATCCTCGGACAGCATCACCGAATGGCGTCGCGGACAGGCGCTGGGCATCCGAAAAACCTTCCTCAGCAGCTTCGATTACAAATCGGCCTATACGCACGGCGCGGCAGCCGAGCACCACGATAGCCGGCAGCTCTCGGCCGCCGAAGCCACGCTCGAAGACTTCGACGCGCAGACGCTCTACTACGCGGGCGACTCGCAGCAACTCGCGCACTATGCGCGGCTGCGCCAGACGGCGCACGACCGCGAAAAGCGGTCGATCCACGGCGAAGGCAACGTGCGAGAACTCAAGGCGGGCGAATGGTTCAGCCTGGACGAACACCCGGACTACGAGAAGTGCTACGAAGAAGAGCGGCAATTCATCGTCGTCCGTCTCGAATTCACCGCGCACAGCAACCTGCCCAATCCGCTGTTGCAATACCTGGCTCCCAGGGAACCGCCGCTGCCGCCGCCCTACCGCATCGAATTCGAGGCCCAGCCGCGCGGCACGCCGCTCCAGCCCGCCTACGGCCACACCCGGCACGCCCGGCCCACCGCGCGCGGTCTCCAGACGGCCACCGTCGTCGGCCCCGAAGGCGAAGAAGTCTTCACCGACGAGCTGGGCCGCGTCAAAGTGCAATTCCACTGGCAGCGCCCGGAAGAACACCCCGAATACGGCGCGAACCGTGACGAGCGCTCCTCCTGCTGGCTGCGCGTCGCCTACCCGAGCGCGGGCGCGGGCTGGGGCCACCAGTTCCTCCCGCGGATCGAGCAAGAAGTCCTCGTCGACTTCATCGAAGGCGACATCGACCGGCCCATCATCACCGGCCTGGCCTACAACGGCGCGCACCCGCCGCCGAATTTCTCGGGCGCGGGCCATCTGCCGGCCAACAAAACCCTCTCCGGCATCAAGACCAAAGAACACTCTGGCGTCAATTACAGCGAGTTGCTCTTCGACGACACCGCAGGCCAGGTGCGCGCCAAGCTCAGTTCGGAACCCGGCAAGACGCAGCTCAACCTGGGCTACCTGATCCACCCGAGGACGGACGGCGCGGGCGAACCGAGGGGCGAAGGCTTTGAACTCAGGACCGACCTCGCCGGCGCGATCCGCGCGGCGCGCGGCGTACTCATCAGCGCCCGCGAGCGGCAGCTGGCGGCGGGCGGGCAACTCGATCGGGACGAGCTCATCGGGCACCTGGAAACGGCGCTGGCCATCGCGCGGGCGCTGGGCGACGATGCCGAAACGCACGACGCCGAAGGCACCGACACCCAGCCCCAGGAAGCACTGACCGAACGCGTCAGGCACTGGGAAGCGGGCAGCAACACCGACGCCAGCGAGACGGACATCGCCCCCCACGGCAAGGCGATCGTCGCGCTGACCGCGCCGGAAGGCGTCGCCGTCGCCTCGGAAGCCAACGTGCTGCTGGCGAGCGGCGCCAGCCAGGACTTCGTGGCGGCGCAGGACGCCAACCACAGCGTGGGCCAGAACCTGCGCCAGCGCGTCGGGCGCGCCTTCTCCCTCTTCGTGCAGCAGATGAGCCTGAAGCTCATCGCCGCCGCGGGCAAGATCATCATCCGGGCGCTGGGCAACGAAATCGAAATCGCCGCCGCCAAAAAACTGCGCCTCTTCTCGCTGGAAGAAATCGTGCTGGACGCCCCCGTCATCCGCCTCCGCGCCCAGGGCGCGGGCGTGGAATACGGCGGCGGCGCCATCACCAGCCGCGCCACGGGCACGCACACCCGGCACGCCGCCAGCCACCCCGACGTCGGCCCGGCCAGCGTCGTGCCGGAAGGCGCGCTCAATGCCACACCGGAGCGTTTCGACCAGAAAGTCCAGTTGCATTGGCAAGGCGGCCAGACGCCGATTGCCAACCGGCGTTACCGGCTGCATCTGGAAAACGGCGGCGTGCTCGAAGGCGCGACCGACGCGCAAGGCTTCACCCAACACTTCGAGTCCGAGCTGGGCTTTGCCCGCTACCGGGTCGAACTGCTGCCGTTGGAAGCCTGAACAGAAGAAACAAGAGGAACGGACATCATGAGCGGCGACCTGAAGCAGGATCTTCCCACCCAATTCGACAGGCACGGCAACCAGTACGGCGAGGGCAGCACGACGCCGGAGAGCATCGGGACGTGCGACCGGATCGGCTTCATGCCGGAGCGGGTGATCCCCATCATCTTCCTGCCCGGCATCATGGGCACCAGGCTGCGGCTGACACCCGAACGGCAGAAAGCCATGGGGCGCGAGGACGACGTCGCCTGGAATCCGGACAGCAAAAGAGGCATGGTTGGCTTCGGCAGGACAAAAGCAGACGACCGGCAACGCTTGCTCGACCCCGCCACCACCGAAGTCGACAGCCTTGACCCCGACGCGGGGCGGAAAGCATGGCAAGCCTACGCACGAAGGGTGGGCTACGTGATGCCGGACGCGAACGCGCTATCCCTGCGCAGTGACCGGTTTCCCGGCAGCGCGGAATACCCGAACCACAAAAGCAACCACCGCAAGGCGTGTGAGCGCGGCTGGGGCGAGTCGTATTACGAGAGCTACGCGATGGTGCTGAACCGGCTGGAAGTGTCGATGAACAACATGTTTTCCGCCCGAGGCCACCTGGGCAATGGCTGGGAGGGCGTCCTCGCCAAGGAATACCCCATGCAGCTGTACAACCAGCGCCATCCTTACGGCGACCCCAGGAACTGGGGCGCGACGGAAGCCTTGCCGCCTTTGAGCGTGGCGGACTTGAAGGAGATTTCAGAGAACTGCTGCTTTCCGGTACATTTTTGCGGCTACAACTGGCTGCAATCCAATGGGGAGTCCGCCAAAAAAGTGGCCGCGCGCATCGAGGCGATCATGGCCGACTACCGGAAAAAGAAAATGCGCTGCGAGAAGGTGATCGTGGTCACGCACTCGATGGGCGGCCTCCTGGCGCGGGCGCTGTGCCACCCGGCCTACGGCAACTTCGAGGACAAGGTGCTGGGCGTCGTCCATGGCGTGCAGCCGGCCATCGGCGCGGCGGCGGCGTACTACCGGATTCTGGCGGGCTGGGAAGACGGCGGCGGCCTCAAGGCGAACGCCGTCGGCTGGGCGATAGGCGGCACGGGGCCCAAAGTGACGCCGATCCTGGCCAATGCCTGCGGCGGCATGGAACTCTTGCCGAACGAGGCTTACGGCAAGGGCTGGCTGCAAATCGTCGACGCCAAAAACCGGGTATTGCGCAGCCTGCCGGAGAAGGGCGACCCGTATGAAGAAATCTACATGCGCGAGGGCAAGGAAGTCTGGTGGGGGTTGCTGCGCGAGGATTGGATCAATCCGGCAGGGCAGCCAGGCGCGGGGCTGAAAAATACGATCAAGCTGTTATTGAACGTCCGCAAATTCCACCGGGACATCACCCCGTACTACCACCCGATGAGCTACGCGCACTACGGCTGCGATCCGGAACGGAAGGCTTTCAAGAAGGTGGTGTGGAAGTTGTGGGAAACGGAAGTGAACCGCTATTCAAAAGACCTTCTACGCAACAAGGAAGTTTCCCCGGAGCAACTGGATGCCCTGCCGCTTATCCGGGACAGCGGCGAGGGCCTGGCGGTTCTTGATCACACGCTGACCGACCACCCGGCAGTCAGGAACGCTCCGCGCTTAGAGATAAGCGCGATCATGAGCCAGCCCGCCGACCCCGGCGACCAGACCGTGCCGATGGATTCGGCGGATCACCAGCTGCACAGCGGCAAATTCAAGGGCATCTTCCGGCAGACCGGTTACGAGCACCAGGCAAGCTACAAGGATGAAGACGCGCTGGCTTCCACCCTCTACAGCATCGTGCAGATTGCCAAGACCATGAAATGGGCGTGCCCATGACCGCCAGAAAACGACGGCGCGTCAAGGTCGCGCTGGCGACGCTTGCCGCGGCCTGGCTGGCGAAGACGTTTCTGCTGCCGTTTCTGTTCCCGCCCTACCATCCAGACAGGACACCCAAGATGGACAATATTCCCCCCCGTATCGCGGCCCTGTTCGAGAAGACCCGGCCCGTCTGTTTCGGACGCTTCATGATCGACGTGCCCGAAACGGCGCGGGTCGTCTGGGGGCCTGCGGACGTGCCGTACAAATTCGTCACCTACCCCGGCGAGGGGCCGAAGCTCCGGGTGGAGATCGCTACCAAGGTGCAGGAAATCAGCAGCGAGAAGCACAACGAGGAACCCTCGATGCTGATCGGCTTTTTTGAGAGCGTGAATCCGGAGAGCAAGATCGTGGTGGGCTACCAAAGTACGATCGACGCTTTTTTCGCGCAACTTCATTCTTATATTCGCTTGGGGCAGACAGCTTTTGTACAGTCGATTCCTTCCACTGGCTTATTTGTTTCAGATAAAAGTGTTTCATCAGGGCGAAGACACGACAAAACCGCCTACAAACGTTATGTCGAAGAACTCCAGGACATTGCCCGCCGTCTGCGCCTTCGCGCGGACGATGAAGCGCCGGAAGAGTCGGGGGTGTGCCTGGAGAGCGCCTTCCTGCCGTCCTCGCTGGACTATGCGACCGAGCACATCCGCATCGGTTTCCGTTTCCCGGAATACCCGGATGTGAGCGTGTCGATCTGGACGCACAGCACGGATCGCGTCATTCCGGGAAACACCATGGCATCCGCGCTGGAATCGGGGCGCGAATACGCCCGGATCATGGGCATGAGCCTGGCCTACGCGCGCATCGAGACCCTGCGCGAAGGCGAGCGGGCGATGGGGCCGTGGGAAGGCGACGAACTGCTGGAGCGGCTGCCACATCATGATGGGATGCCTTCGGTACATTCATTCCGGTTCATCACGCCGGGGAAGGCCAAGGACATGTTGCACCCCACGGTCGACCTGAAACTCCGCACGGGCGTGCAAGAAAACGAACTCGCCGCCGTCAAGCCGAGCCTGGACAACGACGAAACCGTCGCCCTGTGGGACAAGCTGAC
>JAIRNL010000085.1 GCA_031258035.1 Azoarcus sp.
GCTCGAAGACGCGCTCCCGCTCTTCGGCGGGCAGGCCGGGGCCGTGGTCGCGGATGACGATGCGGCAGGCTTCGGGGGTCTCGGAGATGTCGATTTCGACCGTCTCGCCGAATTTCACCCCATTTTCGATCAGGTTCCAGAGCGCGCGCCGCAACGCGAGGGGCTGGCCCATGAAGGGCGCGCTTGCCTGTCCGGTCATGGTGACGTTCCAGCCCATGTCGGCGGCCTCGCCGCAGAGCGCCGCGAGCAGGGCGGTCAGTTCGATCGGTTGGGCGGGGGCGTTGACTTCCATGCTGCGGGCGTAGTCCAGCCCTTCGCGGATCAGACCCTGCATGGCGTCGAGGTCGGACTGGACACGGGCCTTGATTTCTTCGTTGTCGAGCATTTCGGCGCGCAGGCGCAGACGGGTGATGGGGGTTTGCAGGTCGTGCGAGATGGCGGCGAGGATGCGGGTGCGCTCGTGCATGTGGGCGGTGATGCGCTGTTGCATCTGGTTGAAGGCTTCCGCGGCCTGGATGACTTCGGTGGGGCCAGCCAGTTCGAGTGGGGCGCGTTCGGGGTTTTCGCCGAGCGCGCGGGCGGCGGCAGCCAGGCGGGAAAGCGGGCGGGTGGCGATGCGCACGCAGACCCAGGTGAGGATGCCGACGCCGGCCACAAGGGCAAGGAACGCGCTCCATGCGGAGCCATGCAGGGTGCGGACGAAGGGGGAGGGGGGCTTGCCGGGCAGGCGGGCGGTGAGGATGGTGCCGTCGGCGAGGCGGACGGCGGCAACGTAGGGCATGTATTCGGGGGAACGGTTGTCGTCGTCGCGGCGGTGGATGTAGAGGAGGGGGTGGCGCTCGGGCATGGCTTCTTGCAGTTCCGAGAGCAGCGGGTGGTCGTCGGGGAGAATCTGGATGTGCTCGGGCAGGGTGCGCGTCAGGCGCAGGCGCATGCGGTCGTGCCGGCCCAGCGAGCGGTTGCGTTCTTCCGGCGCGAGCGGGTCGAGAATGTCGGCGCTGGAGGCGATTTCCTGGGCGATGCCCCTGGAGAGGATGTGTTCCCGTTCCTTGATGAAGAGGGTGAGGCTGATGCCGAGCACCAGGAAGATGCCGATGAGCCAGATCAGCATCAGGCGGGAAAAGAGGCTGCGCGGCCAGGCGGATTTCATGATGCGCTGCCGGCGGGGGTGACTTCGCAGGCGAGGACGTAGCCTTCGTTGCGCACGGTTTTGATGATCGCGGGTTCGCGGGCGTTGTCGCCGAGACGCTGGCGCAGGCGGCTCACCAGGAGGTCGATGGAGCGGTCGAAGACGTCGGCTTCGCGCCCCTGGGTGAGTTCCATCAGCTGGTCGCGCGACAGTACCCGTTGCGGGTGGGTGAGAAAAACGTTGAGCATGCGGAATTCGGCGCCGGACAGGGCGACGATGGCCCCGTTGTTGTCGATGAGGTGGCGGGCGACGGTGTCGAGCCGCCAGTGGGCGAAAGCGAGTTCGCGCGCCTGTTCGGCGGGAGTGGCGCTCAGGTTGGGGGGCAGGGCGCGGGCGCGGCGCAGGATGGCGCGGACGCGGGCGTAGAGTTCGCGGGGGACGAAGGGTTTGGGCAGGTAGTCGTCCGCGCCCATTTCGAGGCCGATGATGCGATCCATGTCTTCGCCGCGCGCGGTGAGCATCAGTATCGGGGTATTGGCATTGTCGGCGCTGCCGGCGCGCAGGTTGCGGCACAGGGTCAGGCCGTCTTCGCCGGGCATCATGATGTCGAGCACGATGAGGTCGATGCGGTGTGTTTCCAGCGCGGCGCGCATTTCGCGTCCGTCGGCGGCGACGGTGCAGCGCAGGCCCTGTTTTTCGAGGTAGCTGGCCAGCAGGGTGCGAATGTCGCGGTCGTCGTCGACGATGAGGATGTGGTCCTGGTTGGACATGCGCGGTTCTCCATGGCCGGTTGTCGTATTGCGTGCATCTTAGGCGGGTGCGGGGCGAAGTTGTATCTTTGTGTGTCCGGGCGAGTGTTTGAGACATCGTGCTTCAAAAGCGCGGGTGACGGACATTTCGCCGCGCGCGCTCATGGCGTCAAATGCGTTCGTCGCCCGGAAGGCCGGGCGTCACCGACTGACTGCAAAGGAGATGGACGCATGAAAACCTGGATCAAGACTTCGCTTGTCGCCACGCTGGCTGCTTCGACCCTGCTCGTTGGGACGGCCGTGGCGGGCCACGATCATGACGGTTGCCCTGGCTGGGGTGGTCACGGCGCGACGCCCGAACAGGTCAGGGAGCATTTCGCCCGGCACGCCGAACAGCGGCTGGCTCGGCTCGAACTGGCCCTGGCTCTGACGCCGGAACAGAAACCGGCGTGGGCGAGTTTCAAGAAGGCGGTCGCCTCCCGTGCCGAAACCGTGCTGAAAGAGACGGAAGCCAGGTGGAAGGCCGGACAGCCGGGTACTGCCCTCGAAAAGCTGCAACGCGCGGAAGAGGCGAGCAAGCAGCGCGCGCGCCTTCTGGCCGATACGCGCAAGGATGTCGAAGCGTTTTACGGCAAGTTGAGCGATGCCCAGAAAACGGTGTTCGACGCCGAGGCTGACAGGCTTCTGTCGCCCCGCGGCCATGCGAGTCATCGTCGCGGCGACGGAAAAGACGGCAGACGCGGCAGGGGGTGACGAGGTCGCGCCCGGCGGGCAGGTTGCCGCGCCGGGGGCCGTTGAAACAGCCAGGCCGCCCGCACGGGCGGCCTGGCTGCCTGTCGGAGTTGAAGTTACCCGGCAGATTGATTTCACGATGCAGGACAAATTGACCCGTTTGAGTCAAGATTTGGGCATTCCTAGCAGCCTGTCGGCCTTGAAGCTTTCCGGCAGATCAATTTCCCGATTCGGGACAAATTGAGCTATTTTGAGTCCAAATTTAGGGATTTTGACATGGGAGCCGTAATGCGCCCATCCTATTCCCCTACCGCGGACGCAATACGGCCATGCGCTTCAGGTTCCACGCCAGGCAGACCAGGGTCCATTCGTTGCTGACCTTCTCCAGACCGCGCAGCATGAATTGACGAAATCCCATCACCG
>JAIRNL010000086.1 GCA_031258035.1 Azoarcus sp.
CGCGAAGTCGCGGAATCCATGCGCCGTCTGGATTCCGCGACTACGCGCGGAATGACAGTGAGGGGCGCTTCGCGCCTTTTGCACGCAAAGACAGTGAGGGACGCTTCGCGCCTTTTGCACGCAAAGACAGTCAGGGACGCTCCGCGCCTTTTGCACGCAAAAACAGTCAGGGACACTCCGCGCCCTTTGCATGCAAATACACCCCATGACGCAGCCTATGCACACCCCTGTCATTCCGCGCGAAGTCGCGGAATCCATGCGGCGTGTAGATTCCGCGACTTCGCGCGGAATGACAGTGAGGGGCGCTTCGCGCCCTTTGCACGCAAAGACAGACAGTCAGGTGCGTCCCGTGCGGCGGCCTGTTCGCTGGGCACACCCGTCTTGTAGGGGCAGGCCCCCGTGCCTGCCCCGCGCATTTCGCCAATGATGGGTGTTTTGAAAACACCCTCTGAAAGGGCGGATGGCGGTACTCGTCCGCGCGCTTCGTTGGCGTTTCCCGGAAAAGAATCAACCCTCGGCGGCCTGCTTCTTGGCCGCGGCGGCCTTGTAGTCGAGCTTTTCCTTGATCCGCGCCGACTTGCCGGAACGGCTGCGCAAATAATAAAGCTTGGCGCGGCGCACATCGCCGCGGCGCTTGACCACGATGGAAGCCACCAGCGGGGAGTAAGTCTGGAACGTCCGTTCCACGCCCTCGCCGGAAGAAATCTTGCGCACGATGAAAGAAGAATTGAGACCGCGATTGCGCTTGGCGATCACGACGCCTTCGTAGGCTTGCAGACGCTCGCGCGAACCTTCCCTCACCTTGACCTGTACCACCACGGTATCGCCGGGGGCGAAATCGGGGTAAGTCTTGTCGGCGGACAGGCGGGCGATCTCTTCCTGTTCGAGTTGCTGTATCAGATTCATTTCATGACTCCATGTCGTTCAATGGCCGTTGGCCTGGCGCGCAGAGCAGGCAAGCGCCTGGTGCGCGCGGTTTATGCGAATTCCCCTGGCCCAAGAGCCGGGGCTTTCTCGTGATGCTCCCGCTGGAATTCTTCCAGAAGGCGCGATTCTTCCTCATCCAGCCCCCGTTCGGCAAGCAGGTCGGGGCGGCGCAGCCAGGTACGGCCCAGTGCCTGCTTGTACCGCCAGCGGCGGATCAGCGCATGGTGGCCGGAAAGCAACACCTCCGGCACCCGTTCGTTTTCATAGACTTCCGGCCGCGTGTAGTGCGGACAATCCAGCAAACCGGCGACGAAAGAATCTTCTTCCGCCGAGCCGGCATCGTTCAACGCGCCCGGCAACTGGCGCACCATGGCATCGATGAGCGCCATCGCAGCCAGTTCGCCGCCCGAGAGCACGAAATCGCCGAGCGAGATCTCCTCGTCCACGGCGCGGTCGAGCAGGCGCTGGTCGATTCCCTCGTAGCGCCCGCAGAGCAGGATCAGTCCCGGCCCGCGCGCCAGATCCATCACCTTGTCATGCGTGAGCGGCGCCCCCTGCGGCGACAGGTAAATGACCGGCCCGGCGGCGCCGAGCGCCTCTGCCTGCCGCGCCCGCGCCTGGGCGATGCCCTGGGCCAGCGGTTCAGCCAACATCACCATGCCGGGGCCGCCGCCGTAGGGGCGGTCGTCGACCGTGCGATGCGGATCGCTCGTAAATTCGCGCGGATCGTGGAAAGCGATGCGGTACAACTCGCGTTCCAGCGCCCGCCGCGTGATGCCGCTGCCGGTGAGGGCGGCGAACATCTCGGGAAAAAGCGTGACGACATCGTAGCGGCGCGCGCCATCGGGCATCGCTGCCGCTTCGCGTTCCTGCATTGCCTGCTTCACCAGTCTTTCCGCCATATCGCGCGTATCGTCCGCCTGACGGTGTCGACATCGCTCACGCAGGCGGCCACGAACGGGATCAGGCGTTCCGTGTCACCATCGCGCACCTGGAGCACGTCGTGCGCGCCGGCGGAAATGAGCCCGGCGACCTCGCCCAGCATCTCACCCGCATCGTTGCATACCGTCATGCCCACGAGGTCGCCCCAGTAATATTCGTCGTCGCCGGTCTCGGGCATGGCCTCGCGCGGCGCGGCGACATACCAGCCGGCGAGCGCCTGCGCCGCATCGCGGTCGGCGACGCCCTCGAGGCTGGCGACCAGCCCCTTGCCCCGCGCCTGGCAGCCGCGCAATACATATTGCGTCCAGCCCCCGGCAGGCGCCTCGTCCGTGGGGGCGATCCACCAGTGCGGCAGCTTCTGCCACGACAGCGGATCGTCGCCGAAAGCTTGTACCTTGAACCAGCCCTTGACGCCGAAAGGGGCGGCAATGCGCCCCAGCACGATCATGCGCGAATCAGGCAGCCGGCTGCTGTCCGGCCCTGGCGTTTTGCTTCACCAGGCGGGCGACCGTCGGCGACAGGCGGGCGCCGTTCTGCTCCCAGTAGGCGAGACGTTCGCTGTTGATGGAAAGCGATTGCGCGGCGCCGGTGGCAACCGGATTATAGAAACCGACGCGCTCGATGAAGCGGCCATCGCGGCGGTTGCGCGAATCGGCGGCAACGATGTTGTAGAACGGGCGCTTCTTGGCGCCGCCACGGGCAAGACGGATGACGACCATCGGGGTGTCCTGACTATTGGTTTACGGAAAACGAGCGATTGTAGAGAGTTCGCCAGGCAACGACAAGAGGCGCGTAGGGAATCGCAGAGAACAAGTACGCTGTCCGAAAGCGCCGGATTCCGACAATCGTGTTGCGCGCCGGAAGGACTTCGCCGCGCGCCGCATGGATCGTTCGATCCGCGCCGCGCTCACCGGCAGCGGATCGAGGCGCTTCGAGGCGCGCCCGGCATGACCCGGATCCTCCTCCTCCCGCATGCCGCGCCTTGCCCGCAAGGCGCGGTCATCGAAGCCGGGGCGGGCGGGCGCACAGGCCGCGGCGGCGCCATCGGGTAGCCGTCCTTGAAAACCGCTCTCGCGGTTTTTGTAAACCCCTAGAGTCGTTTACAAAAACCACTAGAGTCGTTTTTGTAAACCTCTATAGCGGTTTACAAAAACCTCCCTAGTCGTATTTGAAAACCTCCCTAGTCGTTTTCAAACCCCGCCCTGGCCGTCCTGGCTCCCCCCGCCTGGACGAGCGCCGCGCCGAGCCGAGCGTTTTCCCGCCCGCATCGTGACGTACTTGCTTGAGCTACACAGTCTGGTTATGATCTGAAACGCCATATCTCAACACAGGAGTTGTCATGTCGATCGCCCTCAAGAAAACGCAGCGCGCCAACCCATTGAACCGGGAAGAGAAAAAGTGGTATCTGAGCCAGCTGAGCAAAGGCTGGGTCGATACCGACCAAATATGTCAGGACATCCTCGAACTCTCCTCCCTCTCGCCCGGCGATGTCAGGAACGTGCTCGAAAATCTCAACATCGTGATCCAGAAACGCCTGGACGCTGGCTATTCCGTCCGGCTCGACAAGCTGGGCAGCTTCCGTACCAGTGTCACGAGCGTGGGGGCGGAAGAGCCGGAGCAACTCACCGTCCGCAACGTCAAGCAGGTCAAGCTGGTCTTCACGCCCGCAACACAGTTGAAGGAATCATTGACCAAGATACGGCTGGAAGTGGAAGGCTGAGAGAAAGCCGAGACAAGCGGCCCCGTTTACGTCCCCGGCCTTCATACGTCCCCGGCCTTCATGGCGGGGGCGTGTCCCTCTATATGTTTCAAGATGCGGCATGCAATCATTCACTCCGTTGTTTGTAGCATCCCGCATTCAACCGTTTTCCTGCCCCGAATATTCCGGGGCAAGAAAACGGAGTTCCGCTATCACGGGTTTCAGAAAGCGTCGCTTACCACCAGGAGCAGCCGGCATCATTGGCGCGGACGCTATCGGGAAGAGGCCAAGGCTTCCTCCAGCCAGCGGCTCGGCGCGGATCGCGGCCCCGGCATCAGGATTTTTCCCGCCTGTCCTCGACGCGCCGGCTCTTGCCGAAGGTGCGTTCTATCCCGCCCGGTTCGATCAGCCTGACGATCGGGGTCATCAGCAGCGCCTGCCTCAGACG
>JAIRNL010000089.1 GCA_031258035.1 Azoarcus sp.
TTGGCGTGCGCTTCCGCTGCTTTCAATCGTTCCCGAATCAAGTCCATGTCCGGTTTGGGGGTCGAGATGCCATGCGTCGATTTTTTCTGGAAACAATGAAGCACATAAACCCATAAACCGTATCGCCGAATTCGGCGGTATAGACGGCACGGAACGCGCCGCCGCCCGAGCCTTCGACGACCTCAAGAACACCTGCCAAACCAAAGCCTTTCAACGGCCTGGCCTGTTCATGCTTCTTGCCAACCTGGGCTTGATGCAAGGCATAGCCAACGCAACGCTCCCTACAGCTTGCGCGGCGTCATGCCAGACGCGGGCGGGGGCGGTAGTTCATTCCTCAGTACAGATCCAGGCGCAATCGGGCGAAGTGGAAATCAGCGCGGCGAAGGGCTAGAATCGCCCGGTTTTCCCCGCGTCGTCGTTTCTGGCTGGCATACGCGCCTGCCGGTGCCGTGTCGTCATGATATGGATGTTCTCGTATCCCGTCGCCGCGGGTCGAGAACCGAACCGACCTGGAGAATTTCCGATGAGCGTTGCCAGCCGCGCCCCCGCGCATATCCGTTCCCTGTCGCCGTACCAGCCGGGCAAGCCGGTTTCGGAGCTGGCGCGCGAGACCGGCATTCCCGAATCCGATATCGTCAAGCTCGCCTCCAACGAGAATCCCTTCGGGATGAGCCGGAAGGCCAAAGCGGCAGCGGCGGCGGCGCTGGACGAGGGCGCGCGCTACCCGGACGGCAACGCCTACGCGCTCAAGGCGGCGCTGGCGAAAAAATACGGCGTAGACAGGGCGCAACTGGTGATCGGCAACGGCTCCAACGATGTGCTGGAAATCGCTACGCAAACTTTCCTCGCGCCCGGTGACGCAACGGTATTCGCGCAATATTCGTTCGCGGTCTATCCGCTGGCGACCGTCGCGCGCGGCGCGCGCGGCATCCAGGTGCCAGCCAGGCATTACGGACACGACCTCGACGCGATGGCGGCGGCCATCGACGATACGGTGCGCATCGTCTTCATCGCCAACCCCAACAATCCCACCGGCACTTTCCTGCCGGGCGGCGAGATCGAGGCTTTCCTTGCCCGCGTGCCGCAGGACGTGCTGGTGGTGCTCGATGAGGCTTACACCGAGTTTCTGCCGCCGGAAAAACGTTACGACGCCATCGCGTGGGTGGGGCGCTTTCCCAATCTGCTAGTGTCGCGCACGCTCTGCAAGGCTTATGGGCTCGCGGGCCTGCGGCTCGGCTATGGCGTCGCGCATCCGGAAGTGGCCGAGTTGATGAACCGGGTGCGGCAACCGTTCAACGCTTCGGGCGTCGCGCAGGCGGCGGCGGTCGCGGCGCTGGAGGACGAAGATTTCGTGCGCCAGGTTGCCGAAAACAACCGGCAGGGCATGGCGCAGTTAACCGCCGCGTTCGCCAACTTCGGACTCGAATGGATTCCGTCCTGCGGCAATTTCGTCACTGTCAGGGTCGGCGACGGGGCGCGGGTAAACCGGTTCCTGCTCGAACAGGGGGTCATCGTGCGCCCCATCGGCGGCTACGGTATGCCCGAATGGCTGCGGGTGTCGATCGGCCTGCCCGCCGAAAACGCGCGCTTCATTGCGGCGCTGCGCGGCGCGCTGGCTTGAGGCGGAACGTCCATGGCCCTGATCGGCAAATTGGTGATCTGCGGCGTCGGCCTCATCGGCGGCTCTTTCGCCCTGGCTCTGCGCGGAAAAGGCGAGGTGGGCCATGTGGTCGGCATGGGCCGCACGCGCGCCGCGCTCGAACGCGCGCGGGCGCTTGGGGCGATAGACGAAATCGCCACCGATTGGGCGACGGCGCTGGAGGGCGCGGATTTCGTGCTGCTGGCGACGCCAGTGGGCCAGATCGACGAGGTCATGACGGCCATGGCGCCGCATCTGCAAACGCAAACCATCGTATCCGACGTTGGCAGCACCAAGGGCGATGTCATTGCCGCCGCCTATCAGCGGCTCGACGCCCACTTGTCGCGGGTCGTGCCCGCGCACCCCATTGCCGGGGCCGAAAAAAGCGGCGTGGAGGCCGCGAGCGCGGCGCTCTTCCACGGCAAGCGCACGGTGCTCACGCCCTTGCCGGAGAACGACGCCGCCGCCGTCGAACGGGTGCGGGCGGCGTGGCAGGTCTGCGGCGCGGCGGTGGTCGATATGTCGCCACAGGATCACGACCGCGTTTTCGCCGCCGTCAGCCACTTGCCGCACTTGCTCGCTTTCGGGCTTGTCCACGACCTTGCCGGTCGCGCCAACGCCGAACTGCTCTTTTCCCACGCAGCCAGCGGTTTCCGCGATTTCACCCGCATCGCCGGCAGCCACCCCGAAATGTGGCGCGACATCTGCCTCGCCAACCGGCAGGCACTGCTGGGCGAACTGGATCAATATCTGGGCGAGCTGGCGCTCATTCGCTCCCTGCTCCTTTCCGGTAACAGCGAGCGCCTCGAACAGCTTTTCAAGGAGGCGCGGCACGCGCGCATCGCCTGGGGCGAAGCGGCAGTCGGCACCGATGCTCAGGCTCGAACGGGCGACCGACTGCGGAGCGCGCGATGAAAGCTTGCCGTAAAAGACGTAAAAACGCCGCCCGATGCGTCTTATCGGGCGGCGTTTTTACGGGTGTTGCCGTGGATCAGTTATTGCGCGCGCGGGTGCGTTTCCAGCCAGGCGCGCAGGATGGCGTTGAAGCGGACTTGCCAGTCCGGCCCCGTTGCCTGAAGACCCGTGACGACGTCGTCGTCCAGTTCTAAGGTGATTTCTTCTTGCAGGGGGTCGCGGGACGCCGCGCATGTGTCCGGATCGGCGAACACGGTAGCGATTTCGGAAGGTACGCGGGCAGCGTTTCCATGAGGGACAGGGACTTGCATGACATGATCTCCTACGATATGGGCGACGCGGCTTTTTGTATCTGCGTCGTGTCGTTTTGTTTAACCGACAGTAATGGTCTCGCAGGAAGCATGCCAGCTTTTATCTGTTTGATTTTATTTATCAAATAATACCACTCCTCTCAAAATGTAAAATCCGGCGACAGTTGACGCGTGGATATTTTGTGTCATGACGTACCGTTCTGGAAAAATCGCTTCAGAAAACCAGGGTGCGGAAGTGGGTCAGTTCGCCAATCTTGCGTAACGGCAGGACGTGGCTCTCGCGGCGTTCGTTCGGCGTGTTTTCGTGCAGGATCAGCGTGAGACGGCAGGTGATGATGGGTTTTTGCCGGGTGTTCTCGTCGAAGTGGTAGCCGGACGAGCCGAAGTTGCCCCAGTAATTGACGTAGAACAGATAGGGGCCGCGCAAGGGGGCGGTAACGGAAAAAATCTCTGGCCCCGCGCCGTCGACGCTATCGACATCCATGCCGCCGCCGCCTCTGAGCACCGGGTTCGACCAGGTGGCGTGCTGGCCATCGGGGGTGAGTACGTGCAGGTCGACTTCGGCCTGGTCGTCGTCCCACGAGAGGATGGCGCGTAGTTGCGCGCGCGGGCGCATGGGGTTGGATTCGTAGAATTGCAGGCGTTGTATGGATTCGCCTTCCGGGCTGACGATTTCGATGCTGTTCGAGCCGGGGCCGAAAGCGTAGGGACGGGCAAAGTTGCCGTTCCCGTCGCTGTATAGCGGCATCGGGTTGCCATTGACGACCAGTGTCGGCGGTTTGCGCCCGGAGGCATTGGCGGTTTTGGCAGCCAGCCTGCCGCGGATGAGGGTGCGCCCGCTTTGCGCCCCCCGGTCGATCAGGTTGTAAGGGTAGGCGACAGCGGTCTCCTGGTTTTTGTCGGTGACGCCGCCGTGGTTCCAGCCGCCGACGGGCGAGGCGATGGGGGCGGCGGACGGCAGGCCGTCGAGCGCGGCGGCGGGCGGGGCCGGAAAGCATGCAGCCAGCAGGAGAAGGCCGGCGGCGAGGAGATTTCGCGCGGCGCCTCTTTCAGCGGGGGAAAGCGTTTGCTGTTTCATGGGAAGTGGTTCCGTCCGTCAGGCGGCGCGCCCATTGTTCGATGAGTTCCTCGTCGTGGCCGGAGGGGTGATGGCGCAGGCCGAGGTGCAGGTACTCGTGAGCCAGTGTGATGCGATCTTCGACCGTCTTCAGGCCGCGCATGTGGATGCGCCCCCTGTCCTGCTCGGAAAACGGCGTGCCGTGCGACAGCAGGCAGACTTGTGGCGAGGCTGGCTCCTCGAAGCCTTGCAGGCGTTCGCGCAGGATGCGCTGCCACCGGGGGGCGTGCGCCGCGAGCCAGGTTTCGGCGCTGGCAAAACGCCGGCAGGGGATGCCCGCCGGGTCGTGGGCCGCGGCGAGACTGGTTTCGGGGAAAGCCTTGCGCAGGATGAGATCCCACGGTTCCCCGGCGCGGTCGGCGGCAACGGCGGCTGTCCATGCCATGCGGTTCCTGGATGGGGTGTGGCTGTGATAGCCGACCGGCGCGCCGACGAGTACGAGTCCGGAGGTGAAGCCGGCAATGGCGCGGGCTGTCGCGCCGGGCGGCTTGGGGGATACCCGCTGCGCATGGCTGCTGTCTTCGATGGCGAGGCAGTTGCCTTGCTTTTTTGCTTCGTTCAGCAGATAGCTGCGGATGACGACCGACAGGGCGCGCGCGGCGCCGGTCTGGGTCGCGTCGGCCTCGCGTTCGATGACGCGGGCGACGTAGTCGTCGATGCCGAAGCGTCCTTCGAGGCGGTCGCGGCCGTTTTCCCGCGTCAGGGTGAATTCGCCGTCGGCCTCCAGCGATACCGCGACGCCGTTTTGAAAGCGCGCGACGTGGCGGCCACGCAGGGCGCCTTCCGGCGCGGGTTTGCCGTCCGTCCGTTCAAGCGCGAACGGATGGCGCGCGAAAAAATCCACTTTCACGCAGCCGGGCATCGCGGCGGCGTTTTCCGGCGACAGCGTTCCCGACAGGGCGGCAGCCAGCGTCGCGCCGTGGCGCGCCATGACTTGTTGTCCCGTGCCTTCGCCCGCGAACCATACCGGCCGGTCGTCTCCCAGCCAGCCAGCGCCGCCGCCGTAGCGGATGCCGGGGTCGTCAGGACGGTGCCAGGAGAAGGTCTTGACCCGCAACTGGCTGCCCAGGCCGCGCGCCAGATCCGTTGCTCGCAGGGCGGCATCCGCGCCGTTGTCGAACAGGCGCGCGAGCAGGACGGCCGCGGCCGCCTTGCGCGCCGACAGGGGGGCGGCGGCGAGCGCGTGCAGGATGCTGGCTGGAGAAACCACGGTTTCCGGTTTCAGCGCGCCGAGATCGGCCAACCAGGGCGCATGGGTGCGCACGCCGGGGCGGGCTTCCCAGAATTCGCGCCACGCCCGCGCGTCGATGCCGAGGCGTCCGGGGGCGAAAAACAGTCCGCACGAGCGCACCAGCGCCGCGTCCAGGCCGATGCCCTGGCCGGGGGTGCAGCAGTAGGTTTCTTCGAGGCGGTGCGCGCGGGCGGCGGCGGAAGCGCCCGCCATGCCGGTGCAGACGTAGTCCGGCGCGGGGCGGCGTTCCTCGACCAGCCAGAGGTAGACGAAGAGTTTCCACAGGCTGCCGAGCGGGGCGCGGGCGGCGAAAGGCGTTTGCGGGGGGCGTGCGAGCGGTTTGCCCGCGGCATCGAACGCGCGCCATGTCAGTTCGCCGGGTTCGCCGCCGAGCCAGAGGATTTCCAGCGCCGGGGCGGGGTCGCCGCCCGGCGCGGCCCGCGCGCCGAGGCAGCAGCAGGCGGCGAGCGCGGCGAGCGCGGCGCGCAGGGGCGAAATCGTCATGCCGGGCCGAAACACCGTTGCGTCCCGCGCGCTTTCAGTCGACGACCCATGTCGTGTCGCCGCCCTCGGCATAGGCTTTCCGTTCCGGCTGATACATCCGGTGGTAGCGCACCGGCGGCAGGGTGAAACTGCCGCTTTGCCCGACGCGCAGCAGGTGGCGCAGGACGATCTCCTTGTCGGCGGGCAGGTATTCGAGCGGTACGCCGTAGCGATCCGGGTGTTCTTCGGCGTGGCTGCTGTCGATGGGTTTTCCCGCCTTGTCGTCGCCTTCGAGCAGGGCGATGCCCCAGGTGCTGCGCTCGATGGCCGCGCCGGGGGGCAGCGGCGCTTCGACGATGCCGTAACGGTAGACGTTCCGCGATGAAAGACGGATTTCGTCGAGGTAAAGTTCTTGCGCCGACAGTTTGTCGGCGGGGGCAAGGGGCAGGGCAACGTAGCTGCCGGTTCCTTTTTTGAATTCCCGGCGCACCAGCCGGTACAGCTTGCGTTCGATCTTGACCGGCAGGGCGCTGTCGCCACTTTCTTCGCTTTCGTAACGCAGGATCGCCGTCAGCCGGGAGGGGGCGTTGCTTACCCGCAGCGTTTCGGGCAGGCGCGCGCCGGCGGGCCAGTGCCATTCGGTTTGCCCGAAGCGCGTCTGCGCGCCGATCCATTTGTCGTCGGCGGGTTCGAGCCCGCCATCGCCGCCGCGGAAGTCGCCGGCGAGCGCCTTGCGCGTCCAGGCCAGGGTCAGCGCCCGGTCGAGCGTCGGCGTTGCTTCGGTGGCATCGGCAAGGATGGCGGGGGCTTCTCCGGCTTTCAGGTCGCCGCCGAGCAGGAGCAGGGCGCGCGCCGAGGGCAGTTCGCTGGTCTGCAAGGCTTTTCTGGCTCGGGCGAACGCGTCGCCCGGCACGGGGGATTCGTCGTCGGCACGGGATTTCGCCCGCGCGCGGGAAGACGATTTCGCCGTGTCGCCGGTTTTCGTCCCGGCGCGGGACGCCGTTCTGGCCCCGGGGCTGGAAGCGGCATTGATTTTGATGCCGGCTTCCGAGGCGACGATGGCAGTCAGGGCGCGGGCATAAGCCAGCCCGAGCGGGGAGTCCGGCGCGCTCAGGAGGGGGCTGGCTGCCGCGCCGCCCTGGGCCTTGCCGTCGTCGTTGTCATCGTCCGCTTTCCGGAGCGCGGCGACGAGTCCCTCGGCCTGGGTGCGCACCGGCAGGCCGATCTGCTGGATGAACCACAGCGCCAGGGCGCGGTGCAGCACGGGTTCCTTGTCCGCGCGGTTGCGGTAGACCTCCAGGATGTGTTCCCAGTGCCCGGCGGGCAGCTCGATACCCAGGGCGCGGGCGGCGAGCCAGTCGGCGTAGTAGGCATAGGCCGTCATCAGGAGGTTGTCGCCGGTGCCCCTGCCCCACCAGCCGAAAACGGCGTCGGGGCCAGCCAGCGCGGCCAGCCGCTGGCGCTGGCTGGAAAGCGCCTGCCACAGAGGCGCGGTTTTGCCGCGGCTGCGGTCGGGCGCCAGCAAGGGCGTGACGATGGCAAGGGGTATCAGGCGGCTCGATGTCTGTTCGACGCAGCCCCACGGGTAGTCGATCAGCGAGTCGGCGATCCGCAGGAAATGCTCGCTGCCGCCCGTGGCCAGACGCAGGCTCAGGCGGCGCGCGCCGCTGGGAAGCCCGAGGGGCGCGGCGCCGCGTCCGATCTCGACCGTTTGTTCGCGCAGGCCGCGCCAGTGCCGGGATTTCGCTTCGAGCGGCGTCTCCAGCGCATCGACCGCCGCGCCGGCTTCCCGCACTTCCAGGCGCGCGGTCTGCGCGCCGTCGAAAGACGGCAGCTTGAACGGCAGGTAGGTGATGCCGCGAGCCAGGGTCGCCTTGTGGGTGATTTCTTTTTTGGCCAGCCGGAGGACGATTTCCGCTTCCCGCGCCGCGTCGGTATTGTTGAACACAGCCAGCGAGGCGACGGGGGAATCGCCTTCGCGCATCCAGGCGGGCGAAGTCCACTTGGCGTACAGCGGTTTGTCGGATTGCACGTGGGCGATGCGCTGCCCGTAGGCGCCGCTCTGCTGGGCCGCGTCGTCCAGCGCCATGGCGCGCACGGTGATGCGCCAGCGCGACAGCGCGTCCGGCATCTTGAAACTGAAACGGGCGCGGCCATTCTCGTCGGTGAGCAGCGTGGGTTGCCATGCCGCGGTGTCGGTGTCGTCGCGGCGGGCGCGCTCCAGCACCTTGATGCCGCGCTCGTTGTACTGGTGGCGGGCCGGCGGCTGGCGCGCGGCATCGCGGGCGTAGTCGGCGGCTTCGTCGTAGGTGATGAAGTCGAGGCTGGCATCGGTGCGCACGTTGTTGCGCCGCACGTGCTGGAAAAACGCCACGATGTCGGGGGCGATTTCCGGTTGCAGGGCGTAGATCATTTCGTCGACGACGGAGACGGTCAGCACGGCCCGCGCCGGCTGGCCCTTCAGGCTGGCTTTGATGTCGACCGTCACGGTGTCGCCCGGTCGCACGCTTGCCTTGTCGGTCTCGATGTCGAGCGCCAGGCGCGGGGCCGCGACCACCAGCCCGGCGTTCTGGAAGACGTATTCGCCCTTCCGGACGTAGACCACCGAAAAGGTCATGTTCGGCGCGTGGTTTTCGGTGATGGGGATGCGCGCGCGCCACTGGCCGGGCGCGAGACGCTCGGCGCTCACCCAGCCGGCGTCGTTGCTCTGGGCGGCGGAAAGCAGCGCGGCGGCTTCCACCCGGTCGCGCTCCAGCGTGAGCAGGGCCTCGTCGACCGGATCGGGGAAGGTCATCAGCACCTCGGCGGTTTCGCCCGGCTGGTAGCGTTCTTTGTCGACGACCATTTCGATGGTGCCGGGGATGACTTTCACGCCCTGCGCGCCATCGTCCAGGCCGCCGACCCAGTGCGCGGTGGCGGCGACGATGTTGCCCTTGGCGTCGCGCAGCAGCAGGGAGTAGGAGCCGGGCCTGTCCAGCGTCGGCGACCATTCGCGCCGGGTGGCCTCGAATGGGCCGCTTTCTTTTTTCTGGTTTTCGAGGCGGACGATTTCCCAGCGCGTCGGCGGGGCGGCTTTTTCGCTCTCCGGCGTCTCCGGCTCCAGGCGCAGGCGCACGGCTTCGCCCGGCATCGAGAATTTGCGCGCGCTCGTCAACTTCCAGTTTGCCGCGGCGCGCTCGACCAGCAGTTCGCTCGTTTTCCGCACCCGGTAGGCGGCGCCGTCGGTTGCCAGCACGGACAGGATGAGGCGCGACGGTTCCTTCGCGGGCGGCAGCGAGAATTTCGCTTCGCCCCGCTCGTCCGAAGTCAGGCTCGCCGTCGCCAGTTGCACGGGGAAAAGACCGCTGTAGCGCAGCTCACCCTGCACCATGGTCAGCGTCTGCGCGCGCAGGGTGAGGTCGATGGCGGCGTTCTTTACCGGCGCGCCATTCGGATAGGTGAGGCGAAGGGCGCCGGTGACAGGGTCGCCGGTCTTGAAGCTGTCGCTTCCGGGTATGAGCGTGATGTCCAGGTGCGGTTTCACGTATTCGGCGACCCGGAAGGCGGCGCCATAGGTCTTGCCGTGGTAGCGGGTACGGATTTCGTAACCGCCGGCGGGAGCATCGTCAGGCAGGCGGAAAACGGTGTCGGCGCCATGATCGGCGGCAAACGCCGCGGTATTCGTCCACACCGGCGCGCCGTTGGGGTCGATGATGCCGATGTCGAGTTTGCCCGGGCGCGCGGGCGACGACTGATTGGCGGCGCGGTATTCGCGCGCCAGGAATTTGATGTTGACTTCGTCGCCGGGCCGGTAAAGCGGACGGTCGGTGACGGTGTAGAGCTTGGCGTCGTGGATTTCGCTGTCGTAATAGAAGTTTTCGGAGACGAAGACGCCGCCGGCGGTGTCCTGCCCGAGCAGATAGGTGCGCTCCGGGCTCGTGTGCGAAAGCGTGGCGAGTCCGTCGGCATTGGTGGTGGCCGAGGAGAGCACGCCGCGTCCGTCCGTCCATTGCAGGGCGGTGCCGAGCACCGGACGACCATCGAGGCGGTGCGCCGTCCACACGGTCAGCGTGCCGGAAGCGAGCTTGGTGACGGCGACGGTGTCGGAGACGAAAACGAGCGTCGCGGCGTGGTGGGTGCCAAGGATCGCCTCGGCGATGTAGAGGCCCGGCCGCAGCTTGCCGAGCGGTACGTGGAAATTGCCTTCGTTCTTCGGGATGAAATTGCTGCTGGAGCCGGACAGCGCCACGCCATCCCTGGCTGAGAGCGGTTCGATCGGCCGGGCCGCCATCAGCGGATAGCGGAAACGGTCGACGAGATCGAACCCTTCCAGCGGCTTGAAGCTCGCGCCCGGACGGTAATCCGGCTGCGCCACGCTGGTTTTCAGCACGGGCGCGGCTTCCGTCACCGACAGCTTGGCATCCGCGGCGAACAGATCGCGCCAGGCGCGGCGTGACTTGTTCCAGGCGTTGCTCCACAAATAGGACAAAGTGTTGGCGATGCCTTCGTCGCGCGGCCGCGCCTTCACGTCGATGCGATGCAGGCTTTTCTGCGCCCTGAGGAAAGCGAGCGGCTCGGGGACGCGGTAAAGGGCGATCTCGATGCCGCCATGCCGGGCAAGCGCACCCTTGCCGCCGGAAGCCGGCAGTTCGACCCGCAGCAAGGCTTCGTCGGTGGTGCCGAACTGGGTGTCGGTCAACACGAAGAACGGCCCGCTCGCCGTCGGGACATAACCGCTGCGCTCTCCCACGTCCTGTTGCGCCCGCAGGGCTGCGGACGGGAGTAAAGCCAGCAAGGCGCAGGCAGCCAGCGCCGTGAGCGAGGATTTGCGTAAGGTTGTCATCGTCGTCAAGTCAAGAAAGCCAGCGAAAACACGCCGGCGAAATTCGGGTTGCCGGGTTCGGGCCGCCAGCGCGTGTCGTGCCATCGCAGGAGCGTCGCCAGCGATGCCGAGCGCATGCCGTCGTCGTCGGGACGGGCCTGGGCGCCGTTATGGTAGATGATGCGGTTTCCCGTCCACAGCATCAGGTGTTGTTCGACGCCCTGGTCGAAGAACAGCAGATCCGCCGGGCGCGCCCGTCCGGCGTCTCGCCCGACCGGGACGCTGTTTTCCTGCACGAGGCCGATGGCGTTGACGTACGCGCCCTCGCTGCCGTCGGGGCGTCTCCAGCGGTGGCGCAGTTCGAGGCGGATGTCCGCCGGCACGAGATCGGGCGGCAGCCGTCCGCCGATGCCCATCGCGCGCAACCAGCGCGCGTCGTGTTCGGCGAGCGCCTCGGCGACGGCGAAACGGACGAGGCCGGCGCAGTCGCGGTGCGTCCAGCGCGGCGTCGGGCCGCGCCGGATCTGTTCCCCGGCGATGCGCACGATCCAGGCTCGCAGGGCCCGGCTCTGCGCCGCATCAAGGCGCGGCATCGGCGAGGCGACCGGCTCGCCCGGCAGGGCCGCCGGCAGCGCCCGCGCCGGCGCGGCGAGACCCGCGACGCCCAGCGCGGCGAGAGCCAGGCAAAAGCGGCGGCGCGACGGGACGAGGCTCATTTCCTGGCTCTCCGTGGCGGTCAATCCAGCGGATTGCCTGCTTCCCATTCCAGGGCGCGCCACTCATGGGCGCGCCGCCCCTTGCCTTTCAGCAGCTTGACGCGTTGCGGCGCGTAGCGCGCCAGCGCCTCGAAGCGCGGCAGCAGATAAGCATCGGCGGCATTGCGGAACAGCGCCTCTTCATTGCGGGGCAGCGCGGCAATGGTCTCCTTGTGCAGCAGGGCGGCGAGCGCCTGCGGCGCGACGAAGGCGAGCGTCTCGCCGCCGGTTTTGGCAAAGCTGTCGGCGAGCGCCGGGTAACGCTTGGCGGCGACATCGAGCGCGCTGTCGACCAGGGCGGCATCGGGCGAAAAGAAAACGAGGTCGCCCTGGAGCGCCAGCGCCGGTTTCAGGCTGCGCCGGCCGTCGCCGTCGTCGGAACCGAAACGCGACGCCACGCTGCCATGCCAGGCGGCGACCCCGCTTTCCGTCGAGAACGACGACTCCCCCTTGCCGGCGCCGAGCGCCGAATCGGCGAGCGCGAAAAACTCTTCAGCCAGCTTTTTGTCCACGCTGGATTTCAGACGCGCCGCGAAGAGCGGCGTGTAGAGACGCGAATTCTTGTACCAGCATACGGCGGCGGGGCCGGCGAAATGGTCGATGAACCATGTCGGCACGGCCGGCTGTGCGAGGCGGTCGTTGAATTTGCGCAGGATCGGCACCGCCCGTGTCCAGTCCATCGGCAGGCTCGCGCACAGGCCCGGCCCGTGCGGCAGGT
>JAIRNL010000109.1 GCA_031258035.1 Azoarcus sp.
CCTGCCCATTCACGTTGAAATACGGCGCCTGATGGAGCGAGCTTGCCAGCGTCGGGCGCGCCTTGCCCTTCACCGCCCACACGCGCCAGATGGTAGGCGAGGCCGCGAACACCAGCCCCGGATGGGGAATCAGCGCCCCGCGCTCGCGCTCGCCGAAGGCTTCGGCCTTTCCCTCGTCGACCCGGAAAGCGACGTGGCGAGGCGCGGGCGGTACCCACCACAGCATGAGATCGCCCTGCGCGAACAGCACCGTCTCCGGCAGGAAACCACCCACCGAGGCATTCCGGCACAGCTCGGCGGCAAGTCGGCGCGCGGCTTGCGCGCTCATTGCCCGCCCCGGCCCGATGATGGCCTCGCCCGCCACTTCCTCGATGTCGTGCAGGGTCGCCAACGCGGCCTGCCCGTGCCGATCCCCGTAAATCAGCACCGCCCGTTGCAGGCTGACCGCGCCGGTTTGCGGCGCTTGAATACGAAATATCGCTTGGTTCATTCGCTTTCCTCCACAACCAGTTTCACATCGAAAGGTCGCGGATCAAGCGGTCGATGAGGCTGATAGCCTGAAAGCGCGGTTTCATGTCGCGCTGCCATTGTCCGAAGGATGCCGGCGCGTCGATCCCGAAACAGGCCGTCCCCATGGTTTCGCAAAACTCGCCCTGATAGGCGGCATTGACCAGATCGTCATATACCCGAACCGTCACATCGTCCTCCAGCCAGGCCAACACGCCGCCGAAGCCGATGAATTCGCCCTCGGCCTCGGGCAGATAGTCGTTCTCGAACCGCAACAGGGACAGGGCAAGCGCATTTTCGGCGATCCGCCGCGCCGTCGGGTCGGTCAGTGTCTTGAGCGCGCGCCGCAGGTGTCGTGCGCAATACGGCAAGGCCAGGCCGCGCGGCCAGTCGTGCGCCCACGCCGGGCTGGACGATGCGATGAGCGCGCGTGTGACCATCTCCGCGCGCATCGCCTCGCGCGCCGCCTCGTCGCCTTCCTCGCACGACATGTCGAGGGCGGCTTCCTCGTCGTTCTCGCCATACCAGTACAGCATCGAAGCCACTTCATGCGCGACGGCAGGGGTAAAAAGCGGGTACGCCAGGCGGCTCTGACGATCCAGCACATGCAGCACAATCGCGCCCAGGCCTCGCGCCTGCCGGGCGAGGGCTTCGAGTCCCGCCCCAATCGGCCATGGGTCGATGTCGCCTTCCCACCAGCCGATTTCCAACGCCTCGCAGTCGCCGGGAGAAGACGGCGCATCGTCATAGCCACCACCACGGCGCAGGATGTTCAACGAAAAAACCGGTGTGAGGCAGGAGAGCGGTCCGATCTCCCGGTTGATCCATCGCGCCAGCGTCTGCTCGCAGGCGTCGAGCGAATCGCGCCACGCCGACGGGATGTCCGATGGGCTGAGCACGTCAGCGTCCAGAAGGAATTCTGAAATGTCGCCATTTGCCGCCACCGTCCGCGCGGGTGTCACTCTGGGCGGCACCCGCGCGTCGATGCGCGGCAGCACGAAGGCGGTCATGCCACCGGCGCAAGCATTTCGCTCACGGGCCGAAGGCGGGGAACCGGATGCGCATTGTCACGGGCCGTGGCGTCCCATGCCCGTGCCCGCGCCGCCATGCCGCGCCGGGCCAGGGCTTGCGCGAGCCCGGCGTCGACATCCTTTTGCCGCCCTTTGGCTTCTTCGGCAACTGCGGCCTTGAGGGCAGCCAGCCGCGCATCGTCATCCGCGGTGCCGCCTTTCGTCCCCACCGCCTTGCGGAAGGTGTATTCCTGCACACCTCCCGCGACCTCTCCGGCTTCGACTTCGGCGCTGATGAGTTCGGGGTATTGGGCGCTGTAGACATCGCGCACCGCCTGCGGCGTCAGGCCGGGAATGTCGGGCAGCTCGATGCCGTTGTATCGGAATACCCGTTTGATTTCCTTGACTTCAATGGACATGGTTGAAACTTCCTCTCAAAAAACGGCAGCCTCGGAACCGGCTGCCGGGATGAATCAGTTTCCCGCTGTTTGCCCCTTGTTCAAGGGCTTGGCGTTAGCCAAACAGGTTGAACCCACTGTCTTCGGTTGTCGCAACGGTGGTCTCCAGTTTTGGCACCGGGGCATTCGCCGCCGCTTTCACGGCTTTGCCCGCCGCCTCGGCTGCCTGCTTCACGGCGGCGTCCTTGGCCGCAGCCAGGACTTCACGGGTAGCGTCCAGTTGTTCAGCCAGACTGTGCCGCGCCGCCCGGTAGTCTTTGAGCGCCGCGATAAACCCCTCGTTGAACTCGGCGGGCGTGGCGGTCAGGCTCAATGTCTTGTTGAGTGCGGCATTGGCTGTGTCTCCCTTGGGTTTCGGCACCACGTTGACCGTCATCCGCCCCGCCAGGGGATCGGCGGAGATCGTCAGCGCCAGCGTGGCCTCGGCGGCAAGCGCGAAGAGTTCTTCAAAAAACGTCATGGTTGACTCCTGTCGAAAAGGGGATGCCCCGTGCAATCCATGCTACCGGGACATCCCTCGCCTTCCAGTGCGTGAATTCAGGCGGCAAGCGTCTCATCGGCGTTTTCGGATTCATCCGTTTCGGCCGTTCTCCCGCCATCGGCTTCGTCGCGTCGCGTCGCGCGCTCGTCGAGGGGCGGTTTTCGGGGATAGCGCATGGCGGCGGGCACCCGGCCTTCGTAGGCAAAGCCGGGAACGGACAGGGCGCGGCAATGAAATCCGGCTTTTTCTTGGCGCGTGCGAGCTTGTAGCCTACGCCCATCGCGGCGCGCAGCCCCATTTCCCCAGCCAGCGCCTCCAGTTCGCTCAGGGTGTGGAGCGCGAGAAATTCCTGGTTCAACTTGAAGTGGCGGCGCTCGTCGACGCCGAGGTAGTTCAGGAGTGCCACGAGATGCTTTTCGGTCACACCGAAAGCGGCGGCAGCGGCTATGGCGCGCGTGAGCCGGTCGAGGTGCGCAGCATCAACCGTGTCCACCTGTCGCAAGGTGTGGGCGAAGTTGGGTTTTTCTTCGCTCCCCGTTTCCACAAGTTTGTTCACGACCTTGGCAAACAGGCTCACGCTCATCTCGCCCACTTGTCCGGCACGGACAAGCGCGATCAGGACGCGGCGGTTTTTGTCGGCGTTTGCCATGAGTTCGCTCGTCACCCAATGCCGCCACTGCGAGACGCGGTACTCCAGCAGGCGCTGCGGCACATGGTTCGTCGGCTCGATGGCGGGGGTTTTCTTTCGGGTCGCCGCATTCGCCGTATTCGCCGCCTGCGCCGGGGCACTCGCCGCGCCCGCCTCTTTTTCGCTGCGCACCGCGCGCCGCCATGCGCTCACCTTGCGGCTGTTGCAGGCGGCATCGAAACAGCGCGAATGGGCCACCTCGCCATAACTGCCGACGATTGCCGAGACGGTGCAGCCGAACGAGGCGCAGCCCTTGCACGCGCCGTACTGCTCGGAGCCGACGCCAAGCGGCCCGTCGGCGGCAAGCGGCAGCGGCGCAAACTCGTC
>JAIRNL010000125.1 GCA_031258035.1 Azoarcus sp.
GAAATCGCCCGCATGCTGGGCGGCGTGGAGATCACCGATACCACGCGGCGTCATGCGGCGGAGATGCTGGCGTCGCCCGGAAGTATGTGAATGGCCGCCGCCGATGGCGGCCATGCCAGGCTGTTGGGCAGGCGAGTCCCCGAAACGCCGCCCTCCCTGAAGACGCCGGCAAGGTTCCGAAGGAAGTCGTCGGCGACCTGGGCTTCACGGCGTCGATCCCGGCAGTTCCGGGGGGATCATCCAACGATGGGCGGGGATGCCGATCCGGTGGCTACTCGCGGTTGCGGTGCGGGCACTTTTCCCGCAGACAGTCGGCGTAAAGGTAGAGCGCGTGATCCTTGATCGCAAAACCACGTTCCTTGGCGATGGCTTTCTGGCGGCGCTCGATTTCGGCGTCGAAAAACTCCTCGACCCGGCCGCATTGCAGGCAGACCAGATGATCGTGATGCTCGCCCTTGTTGAGTTCAAAGACCGCCTTGCCGGTCTCGAAATAGTGGCGTTCCAGTAATCCCGCCTGCTCGAACTGTGTCAACACGCGATAAACGGTCGCCAGGCCGATATCCATGTCATCTCCCATCAACTGGCGGTAAACGTCCTCGGCAGTGAGGTGCTGCTGTCCCGTGTTCTGGAACAGTTCGAGGATCTTGAGCCGGGGATGGGTTGCTTTGAGACCGATGTTCTTGAGGCTGCGGAAATTGTCTGGCATGGGTCGAACCGTGGCCTGTCTGGACAGGCAGTGCTGAATTTGCCCGCTATGTTATATTCTTCCGCCTCTACTGAGAACCGGCGCACCCAAAAAAGTGCGTGTTTATCCAGGACGAAAGGTTCTTCCTCATGCGATTCCCGCTCATTTCCGTATCCGCTTTCGCGGTGGCCGTGGCTTTCACGCTCCCGGCCTGCTCTTTTTTCGCCCCTTACCGCATCGACGTCCGGCAGGGCAACTACATCGACGAGAGCATGCTGGCTCAGCTCAAACCCGGCATGACGCGCGAACAGGTGCGCTTCGTGCTCGGCTCGCCGCTGGTGGCGGACGTGTTCCGCTCCAACCGCTGGGACTACGTCTATCGTTTCAAGCCCGGCCATGGCGATGTGCGACAGCGCGCGATCTCGGTTTTTTTCGTCAATGACCAGTTCGACCGCGTCGAGGGCGATGCCGCGCTCGTCGAGAATGCGCAGCCGGCGGAGACGCGGACGCGGGTCATCGAAGTGCCCCGACCGAAAGATTGAACGCGCGGCCCAGGCCGAACTTCACGGGAGTTTGATTCATGACCCAGATTCGGGTGGCGATCGCCGGCGCTTCCGGCCGCATGGGCCGGGTGTTGATCGAGGCCGCGCTGAAAGAGGAAGGCGTCGCGCTGGCGGCGGCCTTCGATCGTCCGGATTCGCCCTTCATCGGGCGCGATGCCGGAGAGTTCTCGGGCGCAGCCAGCGGCGTCGCGCTCGGCGGCGATGCCGCCGCCGCCATTGCCGCTGCCGATTGCCTGATCGACTTTACCCGCCCCGAAGGCACGCTCGCGCACCTCGCGCATGCCGTGCGCCTGGGCAGGTCCGTGGTGATCGGCACCACCGGGTTCGATGCCGCGGGCAAGGCCGCCATCGCCGAAGCCGCCCGCAGCGTCCCCGTTGTCTTCGCGCCCAACATGGCGGTGGGCGTGAATGCCGTCTTCCGCCTGCTCGAAGTGGCGGCGGGGATTCTCGCCGAAGGCTACGACATCGAAGTGATCGAAGCCCACCACCGCTTCAAGGTCGATGCGCCTTCCGGCACCGCGCTGCGCATGGGCGAAGTCGTTGCGCGCGCGCTGGGCCGCGATCTCTCCGAATGCGCGATATATGGCCGCGAAGGCGTCACCGGCGAGCGCAAGGCCGAGACCATCGGCTTTTCCACCATTCGCGGTGGCGACGTGGTGGGCGAGCATACCGTGCTGTTCGCGGGCATCGGCGAGCGCATCGAGATCACCCACAAATCGGGCGGCCGCATGCCTTATGCGCTTGGCTCGCTCAGGGCGGCGCGTTTTCTCGCCGGGCGGTCGCCGGGGCTGTTCGACATGCAGGACGTGCTGGGTCTGCGCTGAAAACGCGGGATTGCCATGGAAGAGACAGGCATGGACGACCCTTCCGCGCCGTTACGGATCGAACCGGCGGGCGCCGCCGATATTCCGGCCTTGATCGAACTCCTGGGCATCCTGTTTTCCATCGAGCAGGATTTCCGTCCCGATGCCGAAAAGCAGCGGCGCGGCCTCGAACTGTTGCTGCGAACCCCTGAAACCGCCTGCATCATGGTTACCCGGGCCGGTGCGGAGGTCATCGGCATGGCCAGTGCGCAGCTCGTCGTCTCCACAGCCAGCGGCGCGCTTTCCGCATGGGTGGAAGATGTCGTGTTTCGCCCCGCGTATCGCGCCCGGGGCCATGGCCGGGCGCTGCTGGAAGCCGTCGCCCGCTGGGCCGCCGCCCGTGGCGCGGTGCGCCTCCAGCTTCTGGCTGACGCCGACAACGCGCCGGCGCTGGCTTTCTACCGGCATCTGGCCTGGGAACCGACGCGGTTGTTCGGGTGGCGGAAGTTCCTGCGGCAGGGGGATGGAACCTCGCCCTGACGAATCGGCGCAACCGCCTTGGGCTTCGGGCGGAAAATGCGCTGGAATGCGGCGGCGCTTCGGGTATCCTGCCGCCCTCATGAACACGAACACGCGGAGGCTTCCCATGACCCGATTCGCCTGTGGCCGGTTCGGCCTCGATCTTTCCGCGCCCCGGATCATGGCGATCATCAACCTGACCGACGATTCCTTTTCCGGCGACGGCCTGCGCGGCAACATCGCGGCTGCCCTGCGGCAGGCGGAACGGGCGCTGGAAGAAGGCGCGGATTTGCTCGACCTCGGCGCGGAATCGACGCGGCCCGGCAGCGATCCCGTGCCCGAGGCGCGGGAGATTGCCCGCATCGTGTCGGCGGTCGAAGCCCTTTGCCGACTGAACGTGCCCCTGTCGGTCGATACATGCAAGCCGGCGGTGATGCGGGCGGCGCTGGCTGCGGGCGCGGACATGATCAACGATATCGCCGGGTTCGGCGCGCCCGGCGCGGTGGAGGCAGTGGCCGGGAGTCGTTGCGGCCTGTGCGTGATGCACATGCAAGGCGAGCCGCGCACCATGCAGCACGAACCGCATTACACCGACGTCGTCGCCGACGTGGCGGATTATCTCGCCGGGCGGCTGCGGGCGCTCGCGGCGGCGGGCGTGGCGCGCGAACGCATCGTGCTCGATCCCGGTTTCGGCTTCGGCAAGAGCGTCGGCCACAACTACAGCCTGCTCAAGCATTTCGCCCGATTCGCGGTCGACGGCCTGCCGGTGCTGGCTGGCTTGTCGCGCAAGTCGATGCTGGGAGCGGTCACGGGAAAAGCCGTGCATGAGCGTCTCATCGCCAGCGTGACCGGCGCGGCGCTCGCCGTCGAGCGCGGCGCGCGCATCGTCAGGGTGCACGACGTGGCCGCCACCCGCGAGGCCCTGCAAATCTGGCTGGCATGCGCCGAGGCGGCCTGAACGGGCGGCCGGCGGAAAACAGAAAACGGAAAACAGAAACGACGATGGGAACACGCAAATATTTCGGCACCGACGGCGTGCGCGGACGGGTTGGCGAGGCGCCGATCACGCCGGACTTCGTGATGCGTCTCGGCCACGCCGCCGGGGTGTCGCTGGTGGCGCGGCACGAACTGCCGGCGGGCGAACGCCCGGCGGTGCTGATCGGCAAGGACACCCGCATTTCCGGTTACATGCTGGAAGCGGCGCTCGAAGCCGGCTTTTCCGCCGCCGGGGTCGACGTCATGCTCGCCGGGCCGATTCCCACGCCGGCGGTCGCCTACCTCACGCGCGCCTTGCGCTTGCAGGCCGGTGTCGTGATCTCGGCCTCGCACAACCCCTATGACGATAACGGGATCAAATTCTTTTCCGCGCGCGGCGTGAAGCTGCCCGACGCGGTGGAAGCCGAAATCGAAGCCAGCGTCGACCGGCCCATGAGCTGTGTCGAACCCGCGCGCCTCGGACGGGCGCGGCGCATCGACGATGCCGCCGGGCGCTACATCGAGTTCTGCAAGAGCGCCTTTCCGGCGGAACTCGACCTGCGCGGCCTGAAAATCGCCGTGGATTGCGCCCACGGCGCGGCCTACCACATCGCGCCCAAGGTGTTCCACGAACTGGGCGCGGAAGTGATCGTGGCGGGCGCGAGTCCCGACGGTTTCAACATCAACGACGGCGTGGGCGCGACGAGGCCGGCATTCCTGAGCCAGACCGTGTTGGCGCAGGGCGCCGATCTCGGCGTCGCCCTCGATGGCGACGCGGACCGCCTCATCATGGTCGACCGCCATGGCGGCATCTACGACGGCGACAAACTGCTCTACGTGATCGCCGCCGCGCGCAAGCGCCGGGGGCAGGGCGGCGGCGTCGTCGGCACGCTGATGAGCAACCTCGGTTTCGAGCACGCCATCGTCCGGCTCGGGCTGCCTTTCGCGCGCGCCAGGGTGGGCGACCGTTACGTACTCGAACTGATGCACGAAAAAGGCTGGCGCCTCGGCGGCGAGAATTCGGGGCACATCATCTGCCTCGATTGCCACAGCACCGGCGATGGCATCATCTCGGCCCTGCAAGTGCTGGCTGCCTTGCGCGAGCGCGGGCGGACGCTGTCTGAAGCCTGCGCCGATCTCGTTTTCTATCCGCAAAGGCTGGTCAATGTGCGCCTGCCCGCCGACTTCGACTGGCAGGCCGATGCGGGTATCACCGCGGCCCGCATGGCCGCCGAAAGGGATCTGGGCGACAGCGGGCGCGTGCTGCTGCGCCCCTCGGGCACCGAACCATTGCTGCGGGTGATGGTCGAGGGCCGGGACGAGGCGCTTGTCGAACGCCTGGCTCGGGAGATCGCGGGCGCGGTGGAGAAGGCGGTGAGGTGAGGGCGGCGGCTACAGCGGCGTCCCGTTCCCGCGCGCGCGGTTTTCCGCCCTGGTTGGCGCGGCGGCGGGTTTTCCCAGAAAGCGCGTCATGGCCGGCAGCGGATCTCCCACGGGCTTGCCGTCGTGGTAGAGCAGCACGATAGCCAGCGGGCCGCCATCGAGCGAGCGTTGCGCGATGTCGTCCGGGCTGACGGTGAAGCGCCCCAGCATGCGTGACGTGGGCCAGTCGATGTCGCCATGAGCCAGGTAGACGAGCTTGGAGCAGAACATCCGCTCGGTGGTCTCGGCGTTGAAGTTGAAATCGTAATCCTTGCCGATCTGGCGCAGGGTTTGCAGGATCGCCGCCGCGCGGGCTTCCTGGGGCGTTTCGGTGCGGCGCAGCACAGCCAGATCGTCGATGTTCAGGAAATGAGCCAGGGTGTTGAGTTCCACGCCGCTGCGCAGCGCCTCGGCGACGCCGCGTCCGGCGCGGATGGCGTCGTGGTGGGGGCGCACGACCGGATGCAGCCAGATGCCCAGTTCGGTCAGTTCCGCTTCCGTGCCGACCCAGATGGCGGCATGGCCCCAGTGGCCGGGAATGAAAGTATCGGTGAGCCGGAACGGTGTTTTTTCCAGCAGGATATCGCCCGCCCGGAGTTCGCCGTGCACATGCCGCTCGATCCTGGGCTTGCCGTACAGCCTGCCGCGTCGGGTTTCCACGAGGCCCAGCGTATTACCGAACAGCAGACTGGAAAAATGGCTGCCTTCGTTCTTCAGGTTGACGAGCGTATCCAGGGTGTAATCGCCGAAAACCTCGAAAATGCGGCCCAGCACATAAAAAGGCCGGCGCTTGCGCACGAAATGGAACGACGGGCTTTGCGCGATGGACTGGAAGAGGTAATCGTAGCCCTCGAAGTCGACCCCGGCCTTTCCGTGCTGGAGATACCAGTCGATCGCCAGCCGCACCCGACGGCGGATTTCCGGCGAATCGAAAATACGGTCGGCCTTCTGCAACTCGTTGGCGTTCAGGGCGAATCCCTGGTCTGGCTTGTTGATGTGCTGGCGAAGCCCGGCGTCGTCACGGTACAACGTGATGGCGGACAGGTAATTGTCATAGAGCGTCAGCGCGGCGGAAAGCGAAATCAGCACGCCGACGCGCTGGATGTCACCTTCCTCGGGGCGGGCGTCCGGCGGCGTCGCGGCCCAGCATTCGTGCGCCAATGCCGCCTCGAACAAGCGGGCCCGCTGTTCGAGAAGGGCGACGGCGCCTTCATTGATCCGTTGCAGATCCTGCCCGCGCAGGGGGCCGCGTTTCTTCTTGGCCTCCAGCTCGTAATAAAGCCGGATCGCCGTCGCCCGCATGGAAAGCGCCTCTTCCGAGAGCTGGAGGTAATCCCGCAATTCGCGTTCCATGTCCGCGCGGGCGGGGAATGTCAATGTTTTGTCGCATCGGCGCTGCGGCACGTCGGGAAGCGATTCGGCATGGGCGGGGAGGGCAAAAAAGAACGCGCTCAACACCAGCGGGCAGAAAAAGAAGCGGTTCATGGCGGTCGGGAGCAAAGGCAACCGCGCCATTTTGCCGCAAGGACGGCGGGGGAGAAAAGCCAGGCGGGGCGTTTTCTCAAGGCTTCTGTCCGTCGGCGTTCTTGCGCTTTTGCCACAGCACGTCGCCTTGCCCCGCCGCGCGGTTGAGGATTCTTCCCAGGACGAAAAGCAGGTCGGACAGACGGTTGAGATATTGGCGCGGACCGTCATGCACGGGCTGCTCCTGCGCCAGCGTCACCAGCGCGCGCTCGGCGCGGCGGCAGACGGCGCGGGCGTGATGCGCCTCCCCGGCGGCCCGGGAGCCGCCGGGGAGGATGAAATCCCTGAGCGGTTCGAGTTCGTCGTTGTAGCGGTCGATGGCCTCCTCCAGCCGACCCACCTGCCGGGCGGTAATCATGCTCATGCCGGGGATGCAGATCTCGCCGCCGAGATCGAACAGATCGTGCTGCACGTCAGTGAGCAGTGCGCGCACTTCGCCGGGCAGATCCTCGGCGAGCAGGAGACCCAGCACGGCGTTGGTCTCGTCGATTTCGCCGATGGCCTGGATGCGCGCATCGTTCTTGGCCACGCGCGAGCCGTCGCCAAGACCTGTGGCGCCGGCATCGCCGGTGCGGGTGTAGATTTTGGATAAGCGGTGTCCCATGGTTTCCCGGTTCGACCGTTGAAGGAAAAGCGGGCGAAACAAACCTTCATTCATCCCGCGCGCGGCTTTATTTTCGTGCGCCCTCAGCCAGAGAGGTGGCGAGTGTAGCATGGCCCGGAACGCCTCTGGACGATTGGCATGTCCGCCTCCCGCGAATGCTATTTGCACGTATAATCGCCCCCGTCGAGATTGATGCCGTGCGGCAACGATAGCGAAGGCGAAAAACTGGTCATGCTCAAGGTCTCGGAAGACAATTCCCTGAACGACATCCAGCAAATGCCGGGACTAAACATCTGGGGGATACCAGCATGAAATACAAACAACGCTTTTTTCTGTTTGCCCTTTTGAATCTGTTGCCTTTTTCCGCATGGGCCTGCGACTGCATCTGCGCTCCTTCTACACCCCCCGAGAATTACGGCCATGCTTATGTCGTTGCCCTTGTCCGTGCGGATGGCAGTGATCCCGACGACAAAGTTTTCAGAGGACTCGAAGTCGTCCGCAGTTGGAAACGCAAATTGCCCGAACGGATTGACGTCACGAGCATGGAATTCGCAATGTGCGGGTATTACATCGGGAAAGGGGTTCATTTGCTGTATCTGTCGCGTAGCATAGATGGTCGCCTTGAGACGCGCGGTTGCGTCGGTAATCAGTATGAAACCAGCGAATATTTCCGTGAACACATTGACTGGCTGGAGAAATTCGGCGCGCTGCCAGAGTGAGGGGGGTAGCCGTATGCCTGCCGGCGCATTCCGGGGCCTGTGCCCGTCCCGCGGGCGGCGCATTGCCCCCGCTTCTCGCATGTTTCCGATAAAATTCCGTCCCTTGCATCCCGCCCCGCAGGCGCAACATCCATGAAATCCGCCGAAATCCGCGAAAAATTCCTGGAATTCTTCGCGTC
>JAIRNL010000200.1 GCA_031258035.1 Azoarcus sp.
ACGTCGCCCTGTTCGGCGCGCAAACCGATTACCACGCGCTCTTTCGCCCGCGCTTCCAGGGTGCATATCTTCTGGGCGGCGGACTGGATCGGGACAAGGCCGAAGCCGCGCTGGCTGAAGGCCGCGCCGACGCCTGCGTCTTCGGCGGCGCCTTCCTCGCCAACCCAGACCTGCCAGAGCGCCTCCGCCGAGGCGCGCCGCTCAACACACCGGATCAGGCGACGTTCTACACCCCCGGTGCGCGGGGCTACACCGACTACCCTACCCTGGATGCGGCAAGCGGCACGCCATGACCCCGGATGGCGTTCGATGCTCCCGTGCCGATGACAAAGCGCGCCCACCCCAGCGGCCAGCGCGACATCCTCCGGGAAGATGATTGTCCTTGGACGCGATCGCCCTGATCCAGGCCACCGCCCTGACAGAAAAACCCCGAGCCAGCCTTCTGGCTGGCTCGGGGTTTTGGAGACGCCCGGCGCTCGCTACTTTTGCGGATCGTAGAGTTTTTCCTTGATGAAGAGCGCGGGCAGCAGGCCGCACAGGAAATACGCGCCTCCCATGACCAGGAACCCCGTGCCGATGGACCCTCTGTCAGCCAGGAAACCGATGACGAAAGGCGCGGCGGCGGCCATGATCCGTCCGACGTTGTACGCGCCGCCAACCGCGGTGCCGCGTATTTTGGTCTCGAAACTCTCGGTCATGTAGGTCGCGTTGACGCCGTAGGGAATGCCGTAGACGAAACCGAAAGCCGTCATCAGGAAAATGATGTTCTCCTGCGTATGGTAGAGAACGATCAGCGGCAGGAACACGGCGGCGGCGATGGCACCGAACGCATAGACGGGCCGCCGTCCGATCCGGTCGGCAACCCATCCCGCGATGATCTTGCCGAGAATCATGGCGGTGTAAGTGCCGATCATGTATTCGGTCATTTTCTTGAATTCCATGCCCATCTCTTTTTCGAGATAGGAAGGCATCCAGTTGCCGACGCCGTAATAGCCGAACTGCAAGAAGCTCGCCGTCAGGCACCACAGGATGAACATGTTTCGGACATGTGGCGTGGCGAAAATGATCTTGTAGGCGCTTTCCGCCTTTTGGGCGGTCTGGCTGGCAACGCTTTCCGCCTTTTCCAGAAGACGCCTCGCATTGGCTTCCACCCACGAATGCGGTTCCGGCACCATCCAGTGCATGAGCAGCGTCAGCACCACCGGAATCAGCGCGACGTAGAACAGCCAGCGCCAACCGTAGTCCGGATGCGGGATGATCAACCTAGCCAGGATGGTGGCCAGCAGATAGCCCACGGACCAGCCGGCCTGCAAGGTGCCCAGTACCGTGGTGCGATACTTGGTCGGCACATATTCCGCCATCAGCGTGTTGCAGGTGACGTAGGCCGCGCCCAGCCCCAGCGCGGCGACGAAGCGGAAAAACGCGAATTGCCAGTAGCTTTGGGTCGCCCCCAGTACCGCGGTGCCGATCGAGAAGATCGCCACGCACCAGATCACGGTCTTGACCCGCCCGAAGCGATCCGCCGCCCAGCCGCCGTAAATACCGCCGATGGCCATGCCGATCAGGGTGATGGTGCCCAATGAACCCGCCTCGGATTTCGAGAGCTGGAATTCCTGTTCCAGCTTATCCAGGCTGTAAGACAGGAACATCAGGTCGGCGCCGTCCATCATCAGCACCAGAAAACCGAAAATGAAGACAGCGATCCAGATTTTGTCTCTGGGCAAGACAGAAGCAGGCGCCGCAGAGACAGAAGTTTCCGCATTCATGCAATTTTCCTCTTTCAAGTCGAAACCGTCAGTGGTTCAAAAAGACAGGTCGTCAGCCCTGGGCTTCCCGGATCATGTTGCGCGCGATGACCAATTGCTGGATTTGCGTGGTGCCCTCGAAAATACGGAAGAGGCGCACGTCGCGGTAGAAACGCTCGACCGCGTATTCCGACATATAGCCGGCGCCGCCGAAAATCTGCACGGCGCGGTCGGCGACGCGCCCGCACATCTCGGAAGCAAAGAGCTTGCAGCAGGAGGCTTCGGTCGAGACGTTTTCCTTGTCGTCGCGGCGACGCGCGGCATCGAGGATCATCGAGCGGGCCGCATAGATGTCGGCGCGGCTGTCAGCCAGCATGGCCTGGATCAACTGGAATTCGGCGATGGGTTTGCCGAACTGCCTGCGCTCGATGGCATAGTTCAGGGCATCCTTCAACATCCGTTCGGCGGCGCCGACGCAAATGGCCGACATATGCAGGCGGCCCTTGTCCAGCACCTTCATCGCCGTCTTGAAACCGATGCCTTCCCGACCGCCGATCAGGTTGGCAACCGGCACGCGGCAGTTTTCGAGGATGACGTCGGACGTGTGCGCACCCTTTTGCCCCATCTTTTTATCGCGTTTTCCCAGCGACAATCCCGGGGTGTCCTTTTCGACGATGAAGGCGGAAATGCCGCCCGCGCCCTTGATGTCCGGATTGGTGCGCGCCATGACGGTAAAAATGCCGGCTTCCGGCGCATTGGTGATGAAACGCTTGGTGCCGTCGATCACATAGAAATCGCCGTCTCGCCTGGCTGTGGTGCGCACCGCCGCCGCATCGGAGCCGGCATCCGGCTCGGTGAGCGCGAACGAGGCAATCAGTTCGCCGGAAGCCAACCGCGGCAGGTATTTCTGTTTTTGCTCTTCGGTGCCGTCGACGATCAGGCCCTGCGAACCGATGCCGTTGTTGGTGCCGATCAACGAGCGGAAAGCGGGCGAGGTCTTGGCGATTTCAAAGGCGACCAACACCTCTTCTTCCATCGTCAGTCCCAGACCGCCATATTCTTCCGGCGTGGAGAGGCCGAACAACCCGAGTTCGCGCATCTCGGTGACGATGTCGGCGGGGATTTCATCGGTCTCGGCAATGATCTCCTCGGCGGGAACCAGGCGTTCCCTGACGAAACGGGTTACGGTGTCGATGAGCAGATTGAGCGTTTCCTGATCGCGGATCATGGTTTCTCCTGTGAATTCTCAAATGCGGCCTATGCCGCCAATGTGTTGAACAAGACTCACCAGACGAGGCCCGATATCGTGTTCGAGCCTGTCGCGAGTCAACAAAAATGCGGCACCGCCGCAACTAAAAGCCATCGAACGGCCTTCGGCGTCCATGAACGGCACCCCGACCGCGCTGACATCCCGTTCCCATTCGCCAATCGACAGACAAAAACCCCGTTCGGCGTAATCGCGCAATCCCTGTTCGATTCCCGCGCGCAATTGCGGCCAGTTTTTCTCATCGCGCAAAAACAACTGGTGCATCAGGAAATCCTGTTCCGCCTTGGGAAGCCCCGCCAGATAGGCGCGCCCGATGGCCGTCGGAGCCAAAGGCAAACGCGAGCCGACGCCGCGCCGTATTCCGATGGGGGCGTTGCTGCGCACCGTCTCGATATACACCATGCTCAAGCGGTCGCATATGCCGATGGAAACAGACGCCTGCGAATACTCGGCAAGCTCCTGCATCAAGGGGCGGGCAACCTGGCGGATGCTGATATTGGAGAGCATGGCGTAACCCAGCGACAAAACGCCGGAACCCAGGCTGTACTTGCCCAGGGAAGGCACGAAATTGAGGTAGCCCAGTTTGGTCAGCGTCCCGGCCAGCCGGGACACGGAAGGTTTGGGGATACCCGTGCGACGCGACAGCTCCGCCACGCCGAGATGGCGCTCGCCCGGACTGAAGCAGCGCAGCAATTCCAGCCCCCTGGCCAGCGCCGTGACGAACAGGCGATCCTTGGCCGCGCCGTCCTCGCCGAGCCGCTGTATATCATTGTTCGTGTAGTCGTTTGACATCTATCGTATTCCCTCCCCTCACCAGGGCGTACAACCGCATTCCGGTTTTTTAGCAGCGCATCCTGTCAGGACGGACGGAGGCCGTCAATGGAAATTAACCCTATGCTTCGCACAGCGAAACATTTCGCTGCCGACACTCGCCGCCCGCGCCAGCGCGGCCAAGGAGGGCATACGTGTTTTCACCTTGCTCGAAACGCCGGCCGGGGCGGGCACAAAAGGAAATTCGCCGGCCCAGGCGCCGCCCCGCCACCTGCCGGCAATGCCGCAAGACAAACCCTTTACAAACGCCCTGGCTTTCATTAAGGTCGCCGATTTATGTAAATAACGATCCGTTATTTCGCTTGGCGGAACCATCATCATGGACAATGAAGTCATTCTCACCGGCCC
>JAIRNL010000216.1 GCA_031258035.1 Azoarcus sp.
CTGTGCTGTTCGCTGGAAGCAAACTGTCACGGCCGCTGCAAGGCCGCCGCCGGCGCGGCCCTGCCTGCGTCGGGGTGGAACATCTCCAACCAGTTCGCGCGACTTCGCCGTCCCACCCAGCTGGCGCTGGCGCTGTTCCTGGGCACGTTCGCGGCGCTCGCGCTCACGGCGATATACCTGCGCTACGGACAGGCGCCGGTCATCCCCCTCTTCCTCAAGATATTCCTTCTGCTGGCCCTGCCGACCCTGTTTTGCGGCGGGTGGACGATGCGCCTGCTCGCGGCGGAAAAAGCGCAAGCGCCAGTCCCTGGCGCTTTTGCGGAAGACCGGATTCCCTGAAAGAAGCGTCTCCTGAAGACCATCAATCCGTTTTCGGCAACCGTTGCACCCATGCTGGCGAAAACCTGCCGGCGCTGCCGGTGATGAAGAGGCGCGTCACCCCGCCGCGCGCCAGCGCCAGCGGTTCGAGGTCGCCGAGCTTGCGCTCGCCACCGTTTTCCTATGGCGTCGCCCGAAATATCCGGGTCACATCGCCGCCGAGGCGGGTGACACGGAACGGCTGCATTCCCCGCTTCCAGTCCTCTACCTTGGCCGTGCACGCATAGAGCGCGCAATAAGGTTCCAGCCAGGCGAAATCGGCGTAATCCTGAATATCGTCGGTTTCCTGCTTCTTGCCGGTCTCCCGGACGAATGCTTCATGATCGTCGATGCCGGCGATGACCCGCTCGGCCAGCCGGCGCAAGGCGGCGTCATGATCGCCGCGCAAATCGGCGCCGTTGACCCTGGCAAAAGCGGCAATCATGGTCAAAGGCGGCAAGGAATAGTTGTGATAGGCCAGCGCGCGCTGTTTGCGCCTGAGTTCATTGGGCAGGAAACCACGTTTGTCCACCTGGCTGGCGGCGACGCGGAAACGTTCCACCGACCAGTCGAACAGGTCGCGGCGATCGAGCGCCACGGCGCTGGCCATGACGGCCCAGGCGGCCCAGTAGGAATGATTATTGACTCGTTCGAGCGGCAAGCCGCTCCAGTCCTCGACGGTCTGCCCGGCAAGACGCGCAAACCAGGATTCGATCCGCCGCGCTTCCAGCGGATAGGCCGCCAGCGGCTGCGATACGCTGAACTTCAGGTTCAGCCAGGCGGAAGCCAGGCTGCCCAGCGACCATTTGCGCATCGACTTGCCGGTATGGTTGAAGTCGGTGGACATCAGCGCGTCGGCCCGCGCCCAGGCGTCCAGCCATTGCACGACGCAATCCAGATCCCGCGGGCGGCCGTCGCGGACGAGGCGCATCACATGCTGGACGACGCCGCGCTCCAGCTCGACGATGGCGCGGGTCTGCTCGCGGTATTCCTCTGTCGCCGCGGGGTTGATATCCGCCCGCGCGCTGTCCGAGCCGTCGTACTTGCTGCGGAAGACGAGCGCCCCGGTGTGGGGCGACGGCGCGGCTGTCGGGCAGGACGCCCTGCCGGTTTGCGCCGTCACCACATCCCCGATGGGCGCGTAATATCCCGGCGGCGGCGCCAGGCCAGCGCGCGTGGTGCAGGCGCAGAGCATTGCCGCGCCAAGGATGGCAAAAACGGGTTTCGTCATGGCGGTTCCTTTTCTTCATCGCCCCTGGCTTTGGCGGCGGCTTGCCTGCGGCACACCCGCAACTCGACCTCTTGCGGTTCGTCGCCCGCCTCGGGACCTTCCAGTTCCACGGACAGCAAGGTCAGGTCGGCCCAGTCGCCCTCCGCGCGCAGATCGAAGACGAAACGGCCATTGGTATCGCGTAACGCCGGCTTTGCAAGCTTCAGCGATTCGTGGCGTCCGTTCATGTATGAAAAATCGGCCCTGAGATTCTTGACCGAGGTATCGGCAAAGCGGATTTCCATGCGCGCCTCGCGGTTGGTGAACATGCTGGCGGCGCGATTGAGCAGCACTTCCTGTTTGCCAGGGCGCAGCCGGGCTTTTCCGGAAAGCAGTACTGGCTTGCCATCGCAGCCGCCATCCAGCAGGGCGAGCAGCTGCCGGTAAACGCTGTCCATCTCCAGGCCATAGAGCTGTGAAAACTCCCAGATCAGGATTTTCGGCGGCGCGTCGCGGAATTCGGCGCTGCCCAGATATTCGACCATGGCGCCATCCAGACCGCCGTCGGGCATGGCGGCGTTGAGAATGTCGGCGCCGAGGTATTCCTGGAGAAAGCCGGCGAAGTTATAGGCTGGCCCGCTATGGCCGGTACCGACCAGCACGATTTGCGGCGTGCCGCCGCTGCCGGACAGATCGCCGCCGTCACGGATCTCTTTCGGCCTGGAAACGAAGCGATCGGTATATTCCCGCGCGCGGCTGTCGCCGCACAACTGCTCGGCGGCATCCCGCAAGACGCCCGGCGAACCCAGGACCATGCGCCCGTGCATCCTGCTGACGAATTCGCGGCGCGCAATGCCCGCAAAAGCCGGCAAACGGCGAACGGCATCGGCCACGACCCTTGCCGTCCGCCGCGCGCCGTAGGGCGTCCAGTGCGTATCGGCGCGGAAATAAAACGGCTGCTCTTCATGTTCGTCGGCGAGCAACGAGAGATCCGGGACGTGGAAACCGATCCGCGCGAAGCGGGCGAGCAGGGCTTTGTAATTCATCAGCGCAAGGTCGAAATCGAAGTCGAACCCGGCCCGCACCGCCGGAGCAAGTTTGTCGCGGTGCACCAGCGCGCGCGTCGGCAGGTACACCAGCACTACTTCAACGCCACGGCGGACAAAGGCATCGCGCAATTTCCGAAGGCGTCGATAGCCGTGCGCGCTGGTCCCGAAATCGGTCCGCAAATCCAGCCTGGAGCGGAACAGCCAGTCCCCCTCGCCTTCCACCAGCGTCACGGAATTCTTCAGGGATCCTGTGTCATAGCGCCTGGCATCGCGCGCTTCCGGGCACAATGCGCAGCAGCCTTCGACCTCATATACTGGCGCGGGCACGCCTGCCGCGCGCGCCAGGCCGAAGGCAAACGCCAGGACGGAAAGCGGCAAAACCTTCCAGCGGGACAGTCTCATTGCCTGACGCCTCCATTTTCTTCCCGTGGCGTGACCAATACGGCTTTGCGCTGGCGCACCAGCAAATCGAGAATCTCCGCCATGTGCGTACTGAACACGCCGCCCGAAAAAGGGTTTATTTCCTTGCCGGGCATGCGAATGTCGATGCGATACAACTCGGCCTTGAACGGCGCTTCGATGGAAATGGGGCCTGAGCCGTTATCACCGATCTTTCCGCCGACCACGGTCAGCGACATTTTGGTTTCAAAGGGATCCAGTGCGATGTCGCGGCCTGAGCCGGATAAATCCTTCATATGCCCGTAAATACCGTACATCCCGTTGTCGGCAACGAAGTTCTCGTAGAGACGAACATTTTCGCTATTGCGCACGCGAATACCGTGGCGAGCATTACCGATGGCGCGATTGCCCCACAACAGGTTATTGGCGCTTTCGTAAATGGTGATGCCGTCGGACTGGTTGCCGCGCACTTCATTTCCCGCCAGCAGATTGTTTGTGCTGCTGCGGTCGACGACGATGCCGGAGAGCCGGTTGCCATGGCTGATATTGTTGAAGATGAAGCTGTCGTTGACTTCGCGCGAGACGATGATGCCGTGTTTTTTCTTCGTGCCGCGCGCGGTGTTGCCGGCGATGATGAGGCCGCGCGAGCGGTCGTGCGGGTCGATGCCATAGACGATGTTGTCGCGGTAGATGCTGTCCTTGATGACGAAACCGCGTGTCTCGTAGCAATAAAAGCCGTACCACATGTCGATGAACTCGGCGCCGACGATCCAGCCCGAAGGTTCCTCGCGCTTCATGGCCCGGATCTGGCCCGGCGGATATTGCGAAATACTGATGCCGTAAGACTTGGATTTGTCGTAGCCAAAACTGGTGATGACGCTGTCGGCGATATAGGTTTCGGTGCCGCCCCAGAAAATCAGGAACGGACGGAATTCCGCCGGCCTGCGAAAACGCGCCGGGCTGTTGTCGGCCTCGCGCCAGGCCGTCACCCTGCTGCCGACGATGAAGAGCCTGCCGTCATTGACCAGGAATGCGCCCCTCTCCTGGGACAGGCGCAGTTCGCGGGTTTCTTCGCCGATGTGCAGGGTCGCGCCATGGGCCACCACGATGGGCAGGCGCGCGAGGTGCGCGCCAGATTCCGTCTTGCGCCAATAAGGCGTGCCGGCGAGCTTTTTCGCCAGATCGGCCAGGTTGATGTAGCCGCCCTCGATGAAGATCGCCTGCGGCATGCCATGCTGGCGGCGCACCCATTCGGCCAGATTGTTGTCGCTGCCGATGAACTGCTGCATGGCCGGATGCCCGAGCATTTTCCGCACGCTCACCGTGGCGCGGCGGCGGGTGTCGATTTTTGCCTCGATTGCCGCGCGGGTATAGCCGGAAACATCGGGCAGGCGCGGCTCGGGCAGACGCAGCAATTCCGCCGGCTCGCTGGTCACGGTATAAGCCGGTTCAGCTGCCGCGGCGGCGGCGACAAGCACCAGGCAAAGCGACGACAAGGCGCGCAGGAAATTTCCGATGCCGGTTTTCATGGGCCGATCAAAAGCGCCATACCGCATCGACGGAAACCCGGTACATCGTCGCATCGGCCTCGCGGCCATAAGCGCCGCCGGGCCAGAACACGCCGCCGCGAAAACGCAGCAAGGCCGAAGGTTCGTCGATGAGTTCGGCGAGCGAAGCGGGCAAGAGGCCCCTTTCAAAATATCGTGTGGCGATCACGTCGGCTTCCTGCCCGACATCCTTGCCATTGCCGGGCATGGCGGCGCTGATGCCGCTGCCGCCAATCGGCTGGCTGCCGTCGACGCGCCGGAAATGGTGGAAGACGATGCTGGCATCATAGACGCCACCCGTCTGCCAGGCCGCGAACAACGCCAGGGACTGGAGATTGGCGAGTTCGCCGCGAAATGCTTCGCCGAAACGGTGCGCCGGAGTGCGGACGCCGGTGAATCGGGAACGGTTGCTTTCCAGCCCGGTTTGCTGGAAGTCGTTGCGGCCCTGGCCGCCGCCGCTGCCACGCGCGTAAGCGATGCCGGTCTGCCAGTCCTGGGCGAAGCGCCAGCGCAGGCCGAGGTCTACGCCCCAGGCCCGGACATCATCGCGGCGCTTGCCGGTGGCGATGCGCTGCCCGCCCGCCGTGGTGCTCGTCAGGCGTTCGCGCTCGCCGCCCAGCCAGATGGCGCTCGCCCAGTAATTGAGCGGACGATCGTTGCGCAAGGCGAAGGCGTTGCTGTCCGCGCGCAGGCCGAGCCAGGTGAGCGTGCCGGAACGGGTCTTGTCCAGATCGTCGACGATTTCGCCTGGACGCCTGAAATCGCCGCGATCCCGGCTGTGATGGAAATCGAAACCGGCCCAGTGCCCCGGCGTCCATTGTCTGGCGATGCTGCCGAACAGGTGCAGGCGATCCTTGTCTTCCGGGGCCAGTTCGTGAATGTCGCTGCGGTACTCGCTGAAACGCTCGGCAACCCCCAGGGAAGCGCGCAACAGCGTCGTATCCAGACGCCAGGAGAGCGCCTCGACGGTCGTATCGCGCCACATCCCATCGTCGCTTCTCAGGCGCTGGCGGCCAAAACGCAATTCCTCGCCGGGGTAGGCGGTCAGGCCGCCGTAACCGATCCAGAATTCGCGCGCCGCCACGTAGTTCCTCCTGGCTTCGCGGGAATCGTCGCGGCGGGTCTCGTCATGGAAATCCGCCGAAGGTAACGCGCCGCTGCTGGCGCTCACGGCCTGAAACAGGGTGAAAACGTTCCAGTTGCCGCGCCTGAAATGCGCCCAGGGGCGCACGTCCAGGATCAGGCCATGCAGATCGCCGCCGGCCCGGCTGCCCAGGTCCCGGTCGTCTTCCAGGCGGGCGCTCAACCTGAGGTCGAGCCCGAAACGATCGTCCGCCGACGGCGCGGCCCAGAGCGGCGCGGCGCACAGCAGGGAGAGGAGGAAAGCGTGGCGGCATTGCAGATATTTGGGGGCGGGCATGATGTGGCGGCTTTCAGGGCAATTGCAGGGTGGTTGCGCGCATTTCGGCGGCGGGCGTGGCGTTGCGGTAATCGCGTTCGGCGCGCAGCGCCCGCTCGGCCTGGGCGCGCTGCGCGGGAGAGAGTTGCTGTTCCAGCCGCCCGGCGAATTCGATGTCCTCGGGACGGCCGCCTTGCGCGGCCAGTTGGCCGAACACACAGGCATGAACCGGATCGGGAAGGATGCCGCGCCCCTGGCTGAACATCCGCGCCAGGGCAAGATCGGCATCGGAATTGCCGCCGCGGGCGGACGCCAGCAGGTAACGAAGCGCCCTTTCGGGATCGACCCGGCCAACGAAACCGCGCAGGTAAATCCGGCCAAGAAAAATATCGGCCCCGGATTCGCCGGCAGCCGATGCCGCGAGCAAATGCCGTTCGGCCTTGAAAGGGTCGCGCATGACCCGATTGCCCGCGAGATGGAGGCTACCGAGCATCAGCTCGGCGCGCGGCAGCCCGGCGGCCCTGGCTTTGTCCAGATAGTCCAGTAAGCGTTCGCCGTCATCTTGTCCGGGACGGTCGAGCAGCAGGCGGGCCAGCCTGAGCCAGGCTTCCGGGTAAACCGGCGCGATCTGTTCGAGCAGCCGGATAGCCTCGGCATCGGCGGGCGGCCCGAGCGCCGGATCGGCCAGGACGACGGCCACCGCTTCGGCCTGCCGGGGCGATGCCTCCCCAGCCTGCACGGCGCGGCGCAGGCGCTCAAGCAACGCCTGTTGTTTGTCATGCTGTCCGCCGTGCCGGAAAACGATGGACAGGTCGACATAGCACGTATCGTCGCTTGCCAGCGCCGCCGTGCAGAGGCGTTCGATTTCGTCGAGATGTCGCGCATGGACGCCCTGGGCGCGATACAAGAGAATCTGCGCCCGGTCGGCCTGTGACCTGCCTTCGGCGCGCCATTGGGCGATACGCTCTTCGATACCGCTTCCGGGAAAAATTTGCGGATGCCCGATATGGAGCCGGGCCAGCGGCAGCAGGGCATCGGTTTCGCCGCCTGCCAGGGCGCGTTCGAGCAAATTTTCCGCTTCGCGCAAATCGGCCTCGCTGGCATCGGGCCTGCCTGCCAGAAAGCGGCCAAGCCGCTCCGCCGCGCGCGGGGATCGGGGAGCGGCCCGACGATAGATGGCTTCGGCCTGGCGTATTTGCACCGGGTTACCGCTATTCAGTCTCAACCCGGCCAGGGCAAGCAAGGCATCGGGATCGCCGAATTCGGCAAGCCGGCGAAAATGGCTTTCGGCGGTAGCGGTATCGCTGCGCGCGAGCGCCTCCCGCGCCAGATGCATGTCGGGCGGGCTGGCGCAGGCAGCCAGGACGAACACCATGGCAAGACCAGGCAGCACGGACGGCGGGCGCGGGCAAGACATCATCGCTCGCCCTCCTCGCCCCACGGTATATGCATACGAGCAACGCTGACACCCGCCACCCGGCCGACGAGCGCGCCGTCCAGCGGTTCGTCAGGCTGGATACGCACGCGCAGGTCGCCGGACAGACTATCGCCATCCATCAGGCGGCTGCCAACGATGCGACCACCGCGGCTTTCCGCCTCGCCGGCGATCCGGATACTGACATGGCGGCCCGGCCCCACATCGGCGAACTTGCTGGCGGGAAAGCGCGCCTCGATGCTGGCCGGGCGATCGCGCGGAAACAGCTCGAAGATCACATCGCCCTTGCTGGCGTATTGATCGTCGCCAACCCGCTGGAGCGCCAG
>JAIRNL010000296.1 GCA_031258035.1 Azoarcus sp.
GAAAAGGAATGCCGTAGCGGTCGCGCGCCAGCGCCTGTCCCGGCAACCAGCGCCGGAAGATGAGCGGCGCGTCCTTCGCCACCACCACCGGCAGGGCCGCGACGCGGGCCGCATCGCCAACCAGCCAGTGTTCGACCCAGGCGCGCAGATCCGCCTCGGCGCGGAAAGGCCAGCAAAAAGCCAGCGCGCCGGGGCTCAGGCGGGCGACGAGGTCGCTGAGGTGGCGCGCGATCGCCGCTTCCCACGCACGGCGGCATGCCACGGACGCCGCTTCGCGCGCAGCCAGCGCGCGCGCGCGCATGGCGGCCCGGCGTTCATCTAGATCGGCGCTGGACGGGGACAAGAACCGCTCCGGAAAATCGGGAACATGGCGGCGGATTCTATAGGGAAACACTGATTAACCCGGAGTTTGCCAAACCAGATTTTGACCGCCATCGCGGCATGAATTGTAAAATAAACCTCATGTCATTCCGCGCGAAGTCGCGGAATCCATACGCCGCATGGATTCCGCGACTTCGCGCGGAATGACAGTCAGGGGTGCTTTGCGCCCTTTGTATGCAATGGCACTTCATGGAGTAGGTTATGCCTGTAATAAATCAGGGGTCCATAGGAGAGGCGCGGGGAAGCGCGCGGATGGGCTGGCTGGTTCGCGCAAACGCCCGGCTGCGCGAAACGTCGTTTACGCTGTTTGCGGGGCATTGTGCTATTTTGGGGAATTTCTCTACCGGCTCAGGGCTTATTTACGAAGGGATTTGGGAAATGAGCAAGCAGAACATGGGCAAGCAAAACATCATTCGCGGAACCTTTCGCGCCGCCGTTGCGGCGTGGCTTTTCGCCGCCGCCGCCATCGCGCCCGCCGCCCGTCCGGGTGATGTCTCCGCATCGGGCGAGGATCGCTTTCTGGCTGCGCGCGACGCCGTGCGCAAAGGCGACCGCGACACGCTCGAACGCCTCGCCAACGAAACCAACGGCCATCCGCTCGACAGCTACGTGCGTTATTGGCTGCTTTACAACGGTCTGGCCAGGCCGACGCCGCCCTCGCCAGCGGAACTGAACCAGTTTCTCAGCGACGAAGCCGGCACCCTGCTCGCCGAGCGCCTGCGCGCCGACTGGCTGCGACGGTTAGCCAGGGATGGCGACCCGGAAAGTTTTCTCCAGATTTACCCCGGACTACAGAACCCGGATAGCGAAATGCGCTGCCTGGCTTGGAACAGCCGTCTGGCCACCGGCGACGCCAAGGTTCTCGACGAAGTCGCAGCCAGTTGGTCGTCGCTGACTTACGCCCACGCTTCCTGCGCGCCGACGCTGCGTGCGGCGGCGGATCGTGGGAAGGTAAGCGGCGAGGACGTCTGGCGGCTTTTCCGCCACCGGGTCGACACCCGCGCGCCGTCGCGCGCGCGCGCCATCCTGGCTTGGCTCGCCAGCGACAGGCTCAAGGCTTTCGACCAGCTCATCCGCAGGCCCAAACGCTACCTCGACCGCCTGCCCGCCAAATTCGCAGCCAGCCGTCCGGGACGCGAACTGGCTTTGGCTGCAATCGTCCGTCTGGCTCGTGACGACGTCGACGTCGCCCGCGCCCGCTTTCTGCGCATCTCGAAACGGCTGACCGCCAGCGAACGCGAATACGCCTGGGCAGTGCTGGCGCGCCACGGCGCCCAGGCGCAAAAGGCGGAAGCCGCCACCTGGTATCGCAATGCCGGCGCGACGCCCTTGAGCGCCCCGCAGCGCGCCTGGCGCATCCGCGCGGCCCTGCGCAACGGCAACTGGCCGTCCGTTCTCGCCGCCATCAACAGCCTGACCGCCGAAGAACGCGCGCTGCCCGAATGGGTTTACTGGCGCGGCCGCGCCCTGAAAGCCACGCAGCGGACAAACGAAGCGAACCGGGAATTCGCCCGCATCGCCGGCATGCCGGATTTCTACGGCATCCTCGCCAACGAGGAACTCGGCCGCCAATTCGACCCGCGCGCGGCGCACGTCGCGCCCATCTCCGCGCCTCTCGGCGAACCACTCGCCAGCGATGCCGGCACTGCGGAAAATGGCGGCGGCACACCGGAAGCCGAGGGCGAGGCCGCCGAGGCCGCCGAAGCCGGCGACGGCGCGAGCGACGGCGAAGCGGAGAGCTTCCCGCCCGCCGCCTCGCCCGCGCCCGCCGCCGTCACGGGGCCGGACGTCGACAGACATCCCGGCCTGCAACGCGCGCTCGCGCTCTTCCGGCTCGACCTGCGGCTCGAAGCCGTGCGCGAATGGAACTGGGCGCTGCGAGGCCGCGACGAAGCCTTCCGTCTCGCGGCGGCGCGTCTGGCTTTGAACAACCACCTCTACGACCGCGCCATCACCTCGGCCGAACTCGCCAATCCCGCCGGCGCCTGGGAGTTGCGCTTCCTCACCCCGTTCCGCGAAATCATCGAGCCGCACGCGGCCGGCAAGAACCTCGACATCAGCTGGATATACGGGGTAATGCGCCAGGAAAGCCGCTTCATCATCCCCTCCCGCTCCGCCACCGGCGCGCAGGGGCTGATGCAGGTCATGCCGGCCACCGGCAAATGGGTCGCCAAAAAACTGGGGCTCTATTACCACCCCGGCCTGCTGAGAGACCCCGAAACCAACGTCGAACTCGGCACCGGATACATGCGCATCATCCTCGACGAACTCGACGACAACCCCGTGCTGGCTGCGGCCGGCTACAATGCCGGCCCAAGCCGGGCGCGACGCTGGCGCGACAGCCGCCCGCTCGAAGGCGCGGTCTATACGGAAACCATCCCTTTCGACGAAACGCGCGACTACGTCAAGCACGTCATGGCCAACACGGTGGTCTACGCCGCCCTGATCGAAGGCAGGCCGCAATCGCTCAAGACGCGACTCGGCACGATCATGCCGAAGCCGGACTGAGACGGCCATGCGCGCTTACGTCGTCGGCGGCGCGGTACGCGATACCCTGCTCGGCCTGCCGGTCAAGGATCGGGACTGGGTCGTGGTGGGCGAAACCCCCGAGAGCATGCTTGCGCGCGGGTTTCGGCCAGTGGGACGGGATTTCCCGGTCTTCCTGCATCCGGAGACGCACGAGGAATACGCGCTCGCCCGCACCGAGCGCAAAAACGGCCACGGCCATACCGGCTTCGTCTGCCACGCATCGCCCGATGTCACCCTCGAAGAAGACCTGTTGCGGCGCGACCTCTCGATCAACGCCATCGCCCGCGATCCCGGCGGCGTCATCATCGACCCTTACGGCGGCGCGCGCGATCTCGCCGCCGGCATTTTCCGCCACCTCGGCCCGGCCTTCGCCGAAGACCCGCTGCGCGTCCTGCGCGTGGCGCGTTTCGCCGCCCGGCTGCCCGAATTCACCCTCGCCCCGGAAACCCTCGCCCTCATGCGGGACATGAGCGCCAGCGGCGAGCTCGACCATCTCGTCCCCGAGCGGGTATGGAAAGAACTGGCTCGCGGTCTCATGGAACCCCGCCCCTCGCGGATGATCCGCGTCCTGCGCGATTGTGGCGCCCTTGCCGTCATCCTGCCCGAACTGGATCGGCTGTTCGGGGTGCCGCAACCGCCGCTTCATCACCCCGAAGTCGACACCGGCGAACACACGATGCTGGTTCTCGACCACGCCGCCCGCGCCGGACACCCGCTCGAAGTGCGCTGGGCCTGCCTGCTGCACGATCTCGGCAAGGGCGAGACGCCCGCCGACATCCTGCCGCACCACTACGACCACGAATCCCGCAGTGCGCGCCTGGCTGAACACATCTCGGCGCGGTTGCGCGTCCCCGCCCACTGCCGGGAATTCGCCACGCTCTTCGCCCGCGAACACGGCCATTTCGGCCACATCGCCGGGATGCGTCCCGGCACGGCGGTCTCCATCCTGGAGCGTTGCGACGCGGCGCGCCGCCCAGGGCGCTTTCGCGCCCTGCTCGACGCTTCGGCCTGCGATTATTTCGGGCGCGGCGGAGAACGGCCCGCGCCCTGGCCATCCGCCGCGCCCTGGGCGCACGCCCTGGAAGCCTTCCTGAGCGTGGATGCCGGCAAGATCGCCCGCGCCGCCGCCATGCGCAACCAGATTCCCGCCCTCATCCACGCCGCGCGGGCCGCCGCCGTGCGCGCGCGCCTGCAAGGCGAGTCGGCGACCGACGAACCAGAGACTCCCCCCCATCCCCTTTCCCCGTGAACACCAAAAAAATGAATACGACGACAACTGCCGCAAAATTCCCCGCTTCTCTCGAAATCATCAGTCACCCGGCCGCCGGCAACGCGCACCGCACGCCGCTCCTTTTCGTGCATGGCGCCTACGTCGCCGCCTGGTGCTGGGAAGAACACTTCCTGCCGTGGTTCGCCAGGCACGGCTGGGATGTATACGCGCTCTCGCTCACCGGCCACGGCCTCAGCCGGGGCCGGGTCGATCTCGATCACCTGAGCCTCGACAACTACGTGGCCGACGTGGCCGAAGTCGCCGCCGCCCTGCCCTCGCCACCGGCGCTGATCGGCCACTCGATGGGCGGCATGGTGGTACAGAAATACCTCGAACGGGCCGCCGCCCCCGCCGTCGTGCTGATGGCCTCGGTGCCACCGCAAGGGCTGATCGGCTCGGCGCTCGGCATGCTCTTTACCGCCCCCCATCTGCTCTTCGATCTCAACCGCATCATGGGCGGCGGCGAGCCCAGCGTCGACAGCCTGCGCGAGGCGCTCTTCCACCAACCGATCGCCACCGAAAAGCTCCAGCAATACTGGCGGCAGTCCCAACCCGAATCCCATCGCGCGCTCTGGGACATGACGCTCTACAACCTGCCCCACCCCGGCAAGGCCCACAAGGCGCCGATGCTGGTCATCGGCGCGGAATATGACCGGCTGGTTCCGCCCAACCAGGTTTACGCGACCGCGAATACCTACGGCGTCAGGCCGGAAATCTTCGCCGGCATGGGCCATGGCATGATGCTCGAACGCGGCTGGGAAACCGTCGCCACCCGCATCGAGGAATGGCTGGGCGCGCAGGGTCTGTGAAGCGCGGCGCCCGCGACCGGCGGTCGTGACAGAATACGCCCTCCCCATGTCCGACCGCCTCAAGCCCGACCGCCGCCATCCGTAAAACAACAGGAAGAAACCAGACGGATATGACGGAGGCCATCGTGATGATTGTCATGGACATGGAAAACGGTCACATCGTCCGCGCTCCCGCGGCGCTCGAACCCGAAGCCCATGCGGCGTGGCAAGCGGCCTGCCGTCCCCCCCAGCCCCAGCTCCGATTGCAGGAAACACGTCTCCCTCCCAAGGCGGTTTGCCCGCCGCCTCCCTTGAATGTCGATGCCTTTCTTGCGGCATTCGATGTCTGATCAAGGGTTTTGATGCCGGCCAAGGGGAAAAACCTGCGGCCGGCTTTTTTTGCTTCCGGCGATGACGTTTTCCCGACCGGCTGCCCGTTCAGAGCGTGTGGCAGCGGTCTCCGCGGGCGAAACCCAGGAGCGGCGCGTCGATGCCGCGTCCCAGCGCCAGCACCTTGAAAAGCTCCCCCATCCCATGCGGCATGGTCAGCCTTTGCACCGCGCCCGCCGCGCGGATGAAATCGGCGCCATCTTGCGGGCCGCGCCGGGCCAGGCAGTCGAGCAGGCCGCAATCGAGCAGGAACTGCCCCTGGCTCGCATAGCCGAGCACCTCCAGTCCGGCATCGAATCCCGCCTCGGCCATCGCGGTGAAATCCACCGAGCCGGTAATGTCCGCCAGCCCCGGCCACAGGAAAGGATCGTCGTAGGCGCGATGGCGGTAATGGCACATCAGCGTGCCCCGGTCGCGCGTCGGCAGATAGAACTCGGCGCGCGGGTAGCCGTAGTCGATCAGCAGCAGCGCCCCTTTTTGCAGCCGGCCGCGCCAGGCCGAAATCCACGCCGCCGCAGCCAGATTGATCTCGGTCACATATTCGCCGCCGTCACACCCGTTTTCCGTCGGCAGGGGCAGGCGCCGCGCCGCAGCCAGGAGCGCCCCGCGCGCCGGCCGGTCCTCCCACCTGAACGCCCGGGCCGCATCCTCCTCCGCCAGCGCCACGCCGCGCTCGTGGATGCGCCCGCCGCGCACGGCGATCACATGCAGCGGCATGGCATCGAGCACTTCGTTCGCCAGCACCGCGCCGGAAAATGATTCCGGCAAGGTATCGAGCCAATACACGCGCGCCGCCAGGCCGGGCGCGCGCCGGGCGAGCGTCTCGCGCTGGCGCGCGCGCAGATCCGCCGACAGTTCGAGGATGCCGTAACGCGCCGGCAGACAATCCCGGCGCGCGAATTCGTGCAGCAGATCAGCGGCAAGATGCCCGCTGCCGGCGCCGATCTCGATCATGTCGCGCTCACTCGCGTCCATGATCTCCGCAAGCTGCGCAGCCAGCGCCTGTCCGAACAGGGGCGTCAGTTCGGGCGCGGTGACGAAATCCCCCCCGGCGCCGAATTTTCTTGCCCCGCCGGCGTAGTAGCCGAGTTCGGGCGCGTGGAGAGCCAGCGCCATGTAGCGATGGAACGGCATCCACCCGCCAGAGGCGGCAATCTCGCCCGCGATCAGGGCCGCGAGGCGGGCGCTTCGTTCGAGCGCGGCGGCGGATGGCGCGGGAAAGTCCGGCAACGTTCCCTTACCGCGTATTGGCGATTTCCGCGAGCCTGAGCCAGGTCGACACCACCGTATCGGGGTTGAGCGAAATGGTCTGGATACCTTCCTGCATCAACCAGGCGGCGAAATCGGCATGGTCGGACGGCCCCTGCCCGCAGATGCCGACATATTTCCCCAGCCGGTTGGCCGTCTGGATCGCCCGCGACAGCAGCGCCTTGACGGCGGGATCGCGCTCATCGAAAGCGTGGGCGACCAGCCCCGAATCACGATCCAGCCCCAGGGTGAGCTGGGTCAGGTCGTTGGAGCCGATGGAAAAACCGTCGAAGTACTGGAGGAACTCCTCGGCAAGCAGCGCGTTGGAGGGAATCTCGCACATCATGATGAGCCTGAGATCGTCCTTGCCCCGTTCCAGGCCGTGCTCGGCCAACAGCTTCACGACGCCCTCGGCTTCGGCAAGGTTGCGCACGAAAGGAATCATGATCTGCGCGTTGACGAGGCCGATCTCGTTTCTCACCTTCTTCATCGCCGCGCATTCCAGCTCGAAGCAGTCGCGGAAACTGGCTGCGATGTAGCGCGACGCGCCGCGAAAACCGAGCATGGGGTTTTCTTCTTCCGGCTCGTAGATCGAACCGCCCAGAAGCTTGCGATATTCGTTCGACTTGAAGTCGGACATGCGCACGATCACCGGCCGGGGATGGAAAGCGGCGGCGATGGTGGCGACGCCCTCGGCGAGCTTGTCGATGAAGAACTGGCGCGGGCTGGCATAGCCGCGGGCGCGCAGGAGAATATCCTCGCGCAGCGACGCCGGCACCTGGTCGATTTCGAGAATCGCCTTGGGGTGGATGCCGATCATGTTGTTGATGACGAATTCCAGCCGAGCCAACCCGACGCCGCCGTTGGGAATCTGCGCAAACTCGAAGGCGAGTTCGGGATTGCCCACGTTCATCATGATCTTGACCGGCAGGCTGGGCAGATTGCCCATGTCGGTGGAAGTAACCTCAAACGCGAGCCTGCCGCGGTAGACGTAGCCGGTGTCGCCTTCGGCGCAGGAAACGGTGGCCTCGTCGTTTTCGGCCAACACATCGGTGGCGTTGCCGCAGCCGACGATGGCGGGGATGCCCAACTCCCGCGCGATGATCGCGGCATGGCAGGTGCGACCGCCGCGATTGGTGACGATGGCGCTGGCGCGCTTCATCACCGGCTCCCAGTTCGGATCGGTCATATCGGTGACGAGGATGTCGCCCGCCTGGACGCGGCTCATCTCGGAAGCGTCCATCACGACCCGCACCGGGCCCGCGCCGATCTTCTGCCCGATGGCGCGGCCGCGGATGACCGCCTCGCCGCTCTCCCGGAGACGGAATTTCTCCATCACCAGGCCGGAAGCCTGGCTCTTCACCGTTTCGGGCCGCGCCTGGAGGATATAGAGCTTGCCATCCTCGCCATCCTTGCCCCATTCGATGTCCATCGGACGGCCATAATGCCGCTCGATGATGACGGCGTAGCGCGCCAGTTCCAGCACATCCTCGTCGGTCAGCGCGAAGCGGGCGCGATCGGCTTCGGGCACATCCACGGTGCGTACCGACCTGCCGGCCTCGCGCTCGGCGGCAAACACCATCTTGATGAGCTTGGAGCCGAGATTGCGCCGCACCACCGCCGGGCGGCCCTGGGCAAGCATCGGCTTGTGAACGTAGAACTCGTCGGGGTTCACCGCCCCCTGCACCACGGTTTCACCGAGACCGTAGGAAGCGGTGACGAAAACCACATCCTTGAAACCGGATTCGGTATCGAGCGAGAACATCACCCCCGAAGCGCCCGTGTCGGAACGAACCATGCGCTGCACCCCGGCGGAGAGCGCCACCTCCGCATGGGTATAGCCCTTATGCACACGATAGGCGATGGCGCGGTCATTATAGAGGGAAGCGAACACCTCTTTCATCGCGTGAAGGATATTGGGATAACCGTGGATATTGAGAAAAGTTTCCTGCTGCCCGGCAAAAGAGGCGTCCGGCATATCCTCGGCGGTGGCGGAAGAACGCACCGCGAAGCTGCCGCCGTCGTCGCCAGCGGCGATGCCCTCGTAGGCCGCGCGAATCTCGGCCTCGAACGCGGACGGGAACGGCGTCTCGACGATCCATTGCCGGATCTGCGCGCCAGTGCGGGCGAGCGCATCGACATTGTCGACATCGAGCGCGTCGAGCGCGGCGTTGATCCGTTGCGACAGCCCCGCATGAGCCAAAAACTCGCGATACGCATCCGCCGTGGTGGCAAAACCGCCCGGCACGCGCACGCTCGACGGCAACTGGCTGATCATCTCGCCGAGGGAGGCATTCTTGCCACCGACCCTGTCGACGTCGGACATGCGGAGTTCTGTAAAAGGAATGACATAACGGGTCATGACTGGCTTCCGGAATTCGCTCAGAAAAAGCAAAATGTGGATTTTACGGGAAAGGTCGGTCATGCGCGCAACAGGGTTTGCCCCAATATCAATATCATTTCGTTACCCGGCCCTTCTTCCCTCCCTCCCCGACCTTTCCACCCCGACCCGGTAAAACCCGCCCATGAACGACCTTTCGACCCGCACGGTGTTTTTCGTCTCCGATGGCACGGGCATCACCGCGGAGACGCTCGGCCACAGTCTGCTGGCTCAATTTCCCGGCACCCGTTTCCACCAGGTGCGCATGCCTTTCGTCGACGATGTCGCCAAGGCGCGCGACTGCGCCCGCCAGATACGCGAAACCGCCCGCGCCACCGGGCAACACCCGATCGTCTTCAGCAGCCTGGTCAACCCGGAGACGGTGGCGGCGCTGCGCGAAGCGCATGACAGCGCCCTGTTCCTCGATCTTTTCGAGCGTTTCATCGAACCGCTGGAAAACGAACTCGGGCAGCGATCCACCCACACCGTCGGGCGTTTCCACGGCGTCGCCGAAAGCAACGACTACAAGAAACGCATCGAGGCGATCAATTTCGCCATGACGCACGACGATGGCGTCTCCAGCGCCGCCGACCTGGTCACGGCCGACGTGATCCTCGTCGGCGTCTCGCGTTCCGGCAAGACGCCGACGAGTCTCTATCTGGCGATGCAATTCGGGGTCAAGGCCGCCAATTACCCGCTGATCCCCGAGGATTTCGAGCGCAACAAATTGCCCGGCGAGCTGCACGGCTTCCGCGGCAAGCTTTTCGGCCTGTCCATCGCCCCCGAGCGGCTGGCTCAGATCCGCCAGGAACGGCGGCCCAACAGCCATTACGCCAGCATCGACAATTGCCGCTACGAAATCGAGGCCGCGCAAAAACTGATGCGACGCGAAAACATCCGCTGGCTCGACTCGACCACCAAGTCGATCGAGGAAATCTCCGCCACCATCATGCAGACGGTGAGGATCGAGACGGAATTCTGAAATGATTGCACGAACGTTGGAAAGCCGTTTTATTTCCACGCCCCTGTTCGAGCATCACCCAGGCGCAATGCGCTCGCGGTAGCGTATCGCCCCGGGCGGCTCGAACATGAAAAAGGCTCGACTCACCCCGTCAAGAAAAATTTCCCGAGAAACCAGACAACAGGAAAACAAAACCCGAAAGCAAAAGCAAGACCCAACCCTTG
>JAIRNL010000308.1 GCA_031258035.1 Azoarcus sp.
GCCACGGAATCTTGCTACTCACGGAACCGGCGTGGCGATTTCGTCTACCTGAGCCGGTAAATCCGCACGGGCGCTGGGCATTCACGCCCAGCGCCTGTCGAAAGGCACAACCATCCCCGAAACACCGGGGCACAAAAACAAAAACCATTCCAATGAAAATGCGCGCCGCCAACATGGCCCGCAACACCGACAGGAGATCCCCATGACACACACGCTTCCCGCCTTGCCCTACGACCACGACGCCCTGGCTCCGACCATCTCGGTCGAAACCCTGACCTTCCACCACGGCAAGCACCACCAAAGCTACATCACCAACCTCAACAACCTGGTCGCGGGTACCGAATACGAAACCCTCGACCTCGAAGCCATCGTCAAAAAAGCGCCCGCTGGCGGCATCTTCAACAACGCGGCGCAAATCTGGAACCACACTTTCTTCTGGAACAGCCTCAAACCCGGTGGCGGCGGCGAACCCACGGGCGCGCTGGCTGCGGCCATCGCCCAGAAATGGGGATCGTTCGCCGAATTCAGAAAAGCCTTCCAGACCGCCGCGACCGGCAATTTCGGCTCCGGCTGGACATGGTTGGTGAAAAAAACCGACGGCAGCCTGGATATCGTCAACACCAGCAACGCCGGCACCCCTCTGACCACCGGTGACAAACCGCTCATCACCATCGACGTCTGGGAACACGCTTACTACATCGACTACCGCAACCGCCGGCCCGATTTCGTCGCCGCCTTCCTCGACAAGCTGGCCAACTGGGATTTCGCGGCGAAGAATTTCGCCTGATCCTCCCGCCTGCGTCCCAGCGGGCGCCCACGGGCGCCCGCTTTCTTTTCACCTCCACCCCGCCATCACGATGAACCCGCTGCTTCAAGTCCGCGCCCTTGGCCAGCAAATCTGGCTCGACAACCTGTCCCGCGCCCTGCTCGACAGCGGAGAACTTGCCCGCCTCATCGCCGATGACGGCATCGCCGGCGTCACCACCAATCCCGCCATCTTCCAGAAAGCCATCGCCGGCGGAGGCGATTACGAAGACGACCTCGCCCGCCTCAGACAGCAGCCGCTCACCGCCGAAGCGCGCTACGTGCAACTGGCCATCCCGGACGTACAACGCGCCTGCGATCTGCTGCGCCCCCTGCACGAACGCTCGCACGGCGAAGCCGGCTATGTCAGCCTCGAAGTCTCCCCCGCCCTCGCCCACGACGCCAAAGGCACCGTCGCGGCGGGAAAACGCCTCCATGCCGAAGTCGGACGTCCCAACCTGCTGATAAAAGTCCCCGGCACGCCCGCCGGCCTGCTCGCCGTCGAACACCTGATCGGCGACGGCATCAATATCAACGTCACGCTGCTGTTCTCGCTCGCGCACGTCGATGCAACCGCCAACGCCTACCTGCGCGGCCTCGAACGCCTGCGTGCCGCCGGCGGCGAACCGCGCCGCGTCATGTCGGTCGCCAGCCTGTTCCTGTCGCGGGTCGATACCCTGCTCGATGCGCGTCTCGCCGCCATGGGCGGCGAAGCGCCGGCCCTGCGCGGACAAGCGGCACTCGCGCTGGCCCGGCTGGCTTACCGGGCCTGGCGCGCGCGCTTCCACGGCCCGGCATTCGCCCCCCTGCGCGCCGTCGGCGCCCGCCCGCAATACCTGCTGTGGGCAAGCACCGGCACGAAAAACCCCGCCTACGGCGACCTCCTCTACGTCGAATCGCTCATCGGCCCCGAGACCATCACCACCCTGCCCGATGCCACCCTGGCTGCCCTGCGCGACCATGGCCGCGTCGCCGACACCCTGGCGCGCGAAGCCGACGCCGGAGCCGCATCCACCCTTTTCACCAGGCTCGCCGCGCTCGGCATCGACCTCGACAAAATCGGCGAAGACCTCCAGGCCGACGGTCTGGCTCAGTTCGCGCGAGCCTTCGCCAGCCTGCTCGAACAGACCGCCGCCTGAGGAGCAGGGCAATCGCATTTAAGAAATGAGCCCGAGCCCCAAGAGGGAAGCGCGATAGTCAGGGAGACGCTCAGCGGTTTTGCGACGTGAGCGCAGGCTGCGCCTGGGGTACCGCGCACCCTGGCGCAACAGGGACAGGGCAAACGTTCGCAACGTCGAGAGATTTTGCGGCGCGTGATCCTTGCACACCCGGCACACATCTTCCCGAAAGCTCACATCGAGCACCCAATGCAGCCGATTCTCGATGCCCCAGTGGTACCTGAGCGCGTCGGTGATCTCGGGCGTTGTCTGCTGGCTTCCTGCTCGGCATCGAATCTCCGAGGCTCGGCGCCGAATGTCCGAGGCTCGGCGCCGGAGCGCGAAGCTTACGCTTCCGGACTGTCTTCACCGCTGCGTTTCTTGCTGCCCGGAAAGCGTTTCCTCAATTCATCGTAAAACGGCTTGACGCTCAACACATTGCGTTCCGCAGCGGTTTTGACAGCCTGATAAACAACGAGCGAGGCATCCATGAGTTCGCTTCCCGCGCGCATTTCCGTATCTTCCACATCGCGCACCAGACCGGATAACGACAGGCGCAGCTTGTACAGATTGCGCGCATCGTTGTAATC
>JAIRNL010000311.1 GCA_031258035.1 Azoarcus sp.
CCCGGTCGGGCCTTGTCGTGGCATCACGGCTCTCCTCCTTTCGCCGGGGTTCATCCTGGTCGTCGAACAAGATGTGGTACGCGGGGCCTTCGAGGTCGTCGTATTGCCCCGTCCGCAACGACCACCAGAACAACGCGCCGATCACGAAGACCAGTACGACCGAGAACGGAATCAGCAGGTAAAGACTTTCCATTCTTGCCTCACGCCCGGCGGCGGCGTTGCAGGCGCAGCGCGTTGAGAACGACCAGCAGCGAACTGCCGGCCATGCCGACGCCAGCCAGCAGGGGCGTCACCCAGCCGATCATCGCCAGCGGCACGGCGGAAAAATTGTACGCGAACGACCACCACAGGTTCTGCTTGACGATGCGCAGGGTCTTGCGCGCCAACCCGGCTCCCCGTCCGAGCCCGGCAAGGTCTTCGCCCAGCAGCACGATGTCGGCCTGGTTGCGGGCGAGATCGGTGCCGCTGCCCATTGCCACCGAGACATGGGCCTGCGCCAGCACCGGCGCGTCGTTGACCCCGTCGCCGACCATCGCCACCACCTTGGCTGGATCGCTCTGCAAACCGGCGATGAACGCCTGCTTGTCCTGCGGCGTCATGCCGCCGTGCACGTCGGCAATGCCCAGCTCGCGCCCGATTGCCGCCGCGACGGCCGGCGCGTCGCCCGACAGGATCGTTGCCGGAATCCCCGTCGCGGCAAGTTGGCGAACCAGATCCGCCGCCGCCGGGCGCAAGGTATCAGCCAGGCGGAAAAGCCCGAGCCAGCCCCCCGCGTCGGCAAGCGCCACCACCGTGCCCGTTTTTGCTTCCAGCGCGGCGACCGCGGCGGGCGCGGATCGCCCCAGGCGAGCGGCGACGAAATCCGGACGGCCGATCCACACTTCTCCGCCATCGTAGCGCCCCGCCATCCCCTGCCCGGTCTCCGCGATCACATCGCTGACCGCGACCGGCGCCCTGCCCGCCGCCGCGGCGCGCAGACCGAGCGCGACCGGATGCTCCGAGCCTTGCTCCAGGGCCGCGGCGAGGGCGCACAACTCGCCGACATCCATCCCGCCGAGCGGGAGCGCCTCCTCCACCGTCATCCGCCCCAGGGTCAGGGTGCCGGTCTTGTCGAACACATAATGGTTGGCGCGCGCCAGCGTCTCGATCGCGTACCCGCGCGTCACCAGCACGCCCATGCGCGCCAGCGTATCCGTTGCCACCGTGAGCGCGGTGGGCGTGGCCAACGACAAGGCGCAGGGGCAGGCAACCACCAACACCGACACGAAGACCCACAGCGCGCGCGACGGCTCGATGAAATACCACGCGACCCCGGTCACCGCCGCCAAAGCCAGCAGAGTCACGACGAAATACGCCGCCCAGCGGTCGGAAACGGTCGCCAGCTTCGGCTTTTCGCTCGCGGCCCGCTCCATCAGGCGACGGATCGCCGCCAGCCGGGTGGCATCCCCCACCTGCTCGATCCGCAGCACGAGCGGGCTGGAAATATTGATGCTGCCGCCGGTGAGCGGCGCGCCCACCGCCTTGGGCACGGGGCGGCTCTCGCCAGTCAGGAGCGCCTCGTTGGCTTCGCTCACGCCCTCGACCACGACGCCGTCGGCGGGCACCGTTTCTCCGGGCCTCACCCGCACGCAGTCCCCCGGCGCAAGCTGCGACACCGGCACCCGCTCGCCGTCGGCCCGCGGCCAGTGCGGCAGGCGCTCGCTGAACGCCGGCAGCGCCTTGCCCAACTCCTCGATGCCGCGCACCGCTTTCTGGCGCGCCAGCATTTCGAGATAGCGTCCGCCGAGCAGGAAAAACACGAACATCGTCACCGAATCGAAATAGACCGCCGGCCCATGGGTCAGCGTCGCCCACAGGCTCGCCAGGAAGGCGCTGCCGACACCGAGCGCGACCGGCACATCCATCCCCAGGCGGCGCAGGCGGATGTCGCGCCATGCGCGCCGGAAAAACGGGGCGGCCGAATACAGCACCACCGGCAGGGTCAGGAGCAGGCTCGCCCAGCGCAACAACCGCTCCATGTCGATCGGCATGTCGCCGTCGCCCGCCATGTAGGCCGGAAAGGCATACATCATCACCTGCATCATGCCGAAACCGGCGACGAACACCCGCCACAGCATCGAGCGCCGTTCGCGCTCGGCGAGCTGCTCGGCGCGCGCGGCATCGTAAGGGTAGGCGCGATAGCCGATGGACTGGATCGCCGCCAGAATGCCGGAAAGCCTGATCTGCCTTTCGTCCCAGCGCACGCGGGCGCGCCGGGTGGCGTAGTTGATCTGCACCGCCGACACACCCTCCTGACGCGCGAGGTGCTGTTCATTGAGCCACACACAGGCGGCACAGGTAATGCCTTCGAGGATCAGCGACGCCTCGCGCTCGTGCTCGCCCACCGGACGCACAAATCCCTGCTGGAATTCGGGGTGATCGAAAAACCCCAGCTCGCGCAGTTCATCCGGCATCGCCCCGGCCCTGGTCTCGGGCATGGCGTTGCGATGCCGGTAATAATCGGTGAGACCGTTGCCGACGATGGCCTGCGCCACCGCCTCGCATCCGGCGCAGCACATGTGCCGTTCCCTGCCCTCCACGGTCACGCGGTAATGCGTCTCCGGCGGCACCGGCAAGCCGCAGTGGTAACAGGCGCGATCCCCGGCGGGCGCGACGGAAGACGGAGAATCTGGACTCATGGACGGCGGGGCGCGGGCGCTGCCCGTCGCGGACGAAAAGAATGGATGGAATCGCCCGGGCCAGCGCCCGGTGCCGGCCTCAATGCAGCACTCCCGGCGTCGCCAGCATGAACGCCGGGATTTCGACATCGAATTTCTCTCCGTCGTCGGTCTCCATCAGGTAATCCCCCTGCATCGTTCCGACCGGGGTATCGAGCACGCAGCCGCTGGAATAGAGGAACACTTCGCCGGGGACGAGGCGGGGTTGCTCGCCGACGACGCCCAGACCGTGGACTTCGCGCACGCGACCGTCGCCGTCGGTGATGATCCAGTGACGGCTGACGAGCCTCGCCGGCACCTCGCCGGTGTTGCGGATGGTGATGTGATAGGCGAACACATAGTAATCTTCGTCGGGATTGGACTGGGCGGCGACGAATTCGGCAACGACTTCGACGCGGATGCTGGGCGGAGCGGATGTTTTCACACGGATTTCCCGGGCAGGGCCGGCAATGCGGATTCGGCGCCGGCAACGCGCCCGACTCTGGCGCGAAATAGCGGAACAGGTCGGGCTTGGACGGTAAAATAACACTTTTGCCCGGAAATTTCGCCATGCCAGTTTCAACGCTGACCGCACTTTCTCCTCTCGATGGCCGCTATCACGACAAGATCGCGGGTTTGCGCGATCATTTTTCCGAGCACGGCCTGATCCGAAACCGCGTGCGCGTGGAACTGGCCTGGCTGAAGGCGCTTGCCGCCGAGCCGGCACTTGCCGAAATCGCGCCGTTCTCGCCCGCGACCGTGGCCGAACTCGACGCGCTGGCGGCCCATTTCAGCGAGGCCGACAGCGCGGCGGTGAAAGAAATCGAAGCCGGCACCAACCACGACGTCAAGGCAATGGAATATTGGCTCAAGAAGCGCCTGGGCCGTAATGGCGAAGTGATGGCGGTGTCCGAATTCATCCACTTCGCCTGCACATCGGAAGACATCAACAACACTTCGCACGCGTTGATGCTGAAAGCCGGCCGCGACGAGGCGCTGTTGCCCGCGCTCGAGCGCGTGATCTCACACCTGCGCGAACTCGCGCACCGGCATGCCGACCTGCCGATGCTCTCGCGCACCCACGGCCAGCCCGCGAGCCCGACCACGCTGGGCAAGGAGATGGCCAACATCGCCGCGCGCCTGATGAACGCGCGCGAGCGCATCGCCCGCGTCGCCCTCACCGCCAAGTTCAATGGCGCCGTGGGCAATTACAACGCCCACCTCGCGGCGTGGCCGGCTTTCGACTGGGAGGCGTTCAATCGCCGTTTCATCGAATCACTCGGGCTGGCTTTCAACCCCTACACGATCCAGATCGAGCCGCACGACGCGATGGCGGAACTGTTCGACGCCGTCGCCCGCGCCAACACCATCCTCATCGACGCCTGCCGCGACATCTGGATATACATCTCGCTCGGGTATTTCAGGCAAAAACTCGAAGAAGGCGAAGTCGGCTCCTCGACCATGCCGCACAAAGTCAATCCGATCGACTTCGAGAACGCCGAGGGCAATTTCGGCCTCGCCAACGCGGTGTTGCGTCATTTTTCCGAGAAACTGCCGGTGTCCCGGATGCAGCGCGATCTCACCGATTCCACCGTGTTGCGCAACATGGGCGTGGGTTTCGGCCACAGCGTGCTGGGCGCGGCCAGCATGTCGCGCGGCCTGGGCAAGCTCGATGTCGACCCGGCGCGGCTCGCCGCCGATCTCGATGCCTGCTGGGAAGTACTTGCCGAGCCGGTGCAGACGGTGATGCGCCGCTTCGGCATCGCCAATCCCTACGAACAACTCAAGGCGCTGACGCGCGGCAAGGGCATCGCCCGCGACGCCCTGCGCGAATTCATCGCCACGCTCGCCATTCCCCAAAGTGAACGCGACCGGCTGCTGGCCATGACCCCGGCGAGCTACGTCGGCAAGGCCGCCGAACTGGCGCGGCGGATCTGAGGGAGGGCGCGATGAGCTTTTCCGAAACCCTCAAGACCCTGCCCGGCGTCTCGCACCTGGCTGGCCTGAACCTCATCGACGCTGACGGCGCGGTGACGGCGACGATAGAAAACAAACCCGGCCAAACGGGTTCTCTCGCGGTCTACAACCACCTCGCCCAACTCTACGGCGCGATCACGCCCGAAGCGGCGCGGAAAGGGCTGGACCTATACGGCGAGCACAGCCAGGAAGCGCGGCAGAACCCCGGCCGTCACCCCCATATCGACCGCCTGATCGGGCTGGCCGAGCGCGGCGAGACCTT
>JAIRNL010000010.1 GCA_031258035.1 Azoarcus sp.
GGAAACCCTGATTTATTACAGGCATAACCTACTCCATGAAGTGCCATTGCATACAAAGGGCGCGAAGCGCCCCTGACTGTCATTCCGCGCGAAGTCGCGGAATCCATGCGGCGTCTGGATTCCGCGACTACGCGCGGAATGACGGGGGGTTTATTCTACAATTCATGCCGCGATGGCGGCCAAGGTCTGGTTTGGCAAACGCCGGGTTAATCAGCGTTTCCCAAGGTTGGCGAGCACGGGATCGGCAGGCGGGGCGATTGCCATCGCCCCCCCACGCACACCGGATCGGCGGCGCGGGCATGAACAGGGCGAGCGTGCGCCGACGCCTCAGTCCCCGTCGCTGACGATCTGGAAGCTGAAGGTCACGGTGGTGAAATCCTCGGGCGCCGATCCCAGGCCGATGGTGCCCTGCCCGTGCAATACGCAGTTGTCGCGCTTGAGGATGACCGGCTCGGCATCGCGGCTGAACTTCACCCAGGTGCCGTTGCTGCTGAAATCGGTCAGGGTGCATTGGCCGCCAATCCACTCGATGCGGGCGTGCCGCCTCGAAACCCGCCGATCGTCGATGACGAGGCCGCAATTCTCGGCGCGCCCGATGACAAGCGCGCCATTCGAGGGCAACAGTTGCAGGTGACGACCGCTCAGGTCGATGTCGGCCCGCTGCATCTGCGCCACACTGACGCGCTCCTTGAGCAGGTCGAGCGGTTTGGTGATCGTGGTCTCGGCGGTGTGCCGCCAGTCGTAGCGCCAGACTCTGAGCAGGCCGGTCTTGCCCTTGATGGCAATGCGATCGATGCTCGTACACTGCACGCGCTTTCGTTCGGGCAGGCAGGCGTAAAGGGCTTCGCCCAGGAGGATTTCGTTGGCTTCGGCGCGCTCGCCCAGGCGGGCGGCGACGTTTACGGCATCACCGTAGCAGTCCCCATGCTGCTCGATGACCGAGCCGTATTCCACGCCCACCTTGAGGCCCAGCGACATATGGGCGCCGTCGATCTGTTCGAGGTTGAAGTCGTACAGGACATCGCGGGTGCGGACGGCGGCATCGACAGCCGCTTCGCTGGCATCGAACAAGACCAGCAGCCCATCACCCAGATATTTGACGACGCGCCCGCCCGCCAGAGTGAAATGCTTGCCCAGCAACTGGGTGCAACGGGTAATCACCTGCATCGCCACGACGTTGCCCTGCAACTCGTAAAGCTTGGTACTACCCGTCAGATCTGCGAATACCACTGCCTTGTCCGCCTGCTCGGCAGATTTGCCTCCGTGATGACCTGCGTCGTTGCCAAACACTATATTCATCCTTGTATCCGCTTTTCCCGCCAAGTCGCTCGATCATGCTCCTGGCGCCGGTAGCTCGATCTTGCCACCCGCGCTGTACTGATAGTCACGAAACACATGCTCGGCACTGAGCAAACGGTAGCCGCCACCCATGTCCCGTAGACTGGTTTCCTTGAGACGCCATGTGTAGTGTCCACAAGTCCAACAGTCGAAGTTCCGCATGTGGGTGCAAAGACAGGTCTTGTCCCATATCCTGACTTTCTGCCCTTCCGGCAGGCGCGCGCGCTCGCGCTCCCAGGCCTCGGCATACTGGCAGTGTCCGGCGCCGTCGAGCAGGTAGCCGAACGCTTCGCAGTTCGGCCGCACGCCGCTGCCGACCGCGGGACAGCGCCTGAGCATACGCATCGGGTAGCCGGTGGGCGAGATGTCGTTGACTTCGATCTGCTCCTCGGTCGCCTGGAAATAGGCCTGCTTCACGTCGTCGGGCAGGCCGCACTCGTGGGTCACGGTGAAGCGGGTGGCCACCTGTACCGCGGCGGCCCCCTTTTCGAGGAAATCCACCGCGTCGCCGCCGGTGAAGATGCCTCCGGCGGGGACCAGCGGGATGTCGAGCCGCTCGGCGGCCAGCCAGGCGCGGATTTCAGCCAGGATGGCGTGCAGGTCGTACTGCGCCCAGTCGGCGCCGAAACCGAGGTGCCCGCCGGCAAGCGGCCCTTCGACCACGATGTAGTCGGGCATCCTTGCGCTGCGCGCGCTTCTCTTCAGGAAAATCTGGAGGGCGCGCAACGATGAAACGATGATGCCGAGCTTGACGTCGCGGAAGCGCGGATGGTCCTGGATCAGCGCGAACGACCCCAGGTGCAGGCCGGCAGCCAGGGTGATGCCGTCGATGCCCGCGTCCATCGCCGCGCGCAGCCTGACCCGCAGGGTTTCGCGCGGACTGTTCATGGTCAGCTTCTCCATGCAGTTCACGAAAACCAGTCCGGGGCCGCGCTTGGCCTCCATGGTCTTGCCGACATGCAGGCGGGTCGCCTCGGCGAGCAGGCCGAGATCGAACCGCGCCGCCGACTTGTCGGGATTGCCGACGTTGAATTTGTATTGCCTGAGCCGATCCTTGACGTAGTGCGTGTGGTAGCGCCGATCGGTGACGGTATGCACCATCGCGTCGGAGATGTGGCCGATACCGCCCAGACGCGCCGCTTCGAGGGCCAGCGCGGAGGTCGAGATGTCGACGCCCATGCCGCCCACCACGATTGGCACCAGCTCGTGGGAACCCAATCGCAGGCGGTAATCGTCAACGCGCTTCATTAGCCATATCCGTTCTGATGCGGGCCGCCATTATCGCTTACCGCCGCCGTCTGCGCACTCCACCCCCGGCCTTTGGCGCAAATTACTCGACCGTCACGCTCTTGGCGAGGTTGCGCGGTTTGTCGACGTCCGTTCCCCGCACCAATGCCACATGATAGGCAAGCAGTTGCAGTGGAATGACATGCAATACCGGCGACAGCATGCCGTAATGCTCGGGCAGGCGCATGATATGCACATCGTCGGAGCCGGCGATCTCGCAGCCGGCGTCCGCGAATACGTAAAGCTCGCCGCCGCGGGCGCGGACTTCCTGCAAGTTGGACTTGAGTTTTTCCAACAGTTCGTCGGCCGGCGACACCGCGATGACCGGCATGCGCTCATCGACCAGCGCGAGCGGGCCGTGCTTGAGTTCGCCGGCGGCATACGCCTCGGCGTGGATGTAGGAAATCTCCTTGAGCTTGAGCGCGCCTTCCATGGCGATCGGCCAGTGCCGGCCGCGCCCGAGAAAGAGCGCATGCTCCTTGCGGGCGAAACGCTGCGCCCAGCGCGCAATCTCCGGTTCGAGATCGAGCACTTTCCGCACCGCGGCCGGCAGGTGGCGCAACGCGCCCAGATGGCGCGCCTCCTCGTCGGGCCCCAGGCGTCCGCCGCGCCTGGCCAGCGCCAGGGTGAGCAGCGCGAACGCCGCGAGCTGGGTCGTGAACGCCTTGGTCGAGGCCACCCCGATTTCGGGGCCGGCGCGCGTGATGAAGCGCAGCGCCGCTTCGCGCACGATGGCCGACTCCGGCACGTTGCAGATGGCCAGGGTGCGATCCATGCCCAGCGCGCGCGCATATTTGAGCGCGGCCAGGGTATCGGCCGTCTCGCCGGACTGCGATACCGCCACCACGAGGGTATCGCCATCGGCAACCGGCTTGCGGTAGCGGTATTCGCTGGCGATTTCCACCGCGCACGGCAGGCCCGCCAGTGCCTCCAGCCAATAGCGCGCGACCAGTCCGGCGTGGTAGCTGGTGCCGCAGGCAAGGATCTGCACCCGGCGCACGCCGGCGAACACTTCGTCGGCCCGCGTGCCGAAATGGCGCGGCGACACCGCGCAGGCGCCCGTGGCCAGCCCGAGCGTGTCGGAGAGCGCCTGCGGCTGCTCGAAGATTTCCTTCTGCATGAAGTGGCGGTATGGCCCCAGTTCCACCGCGCCGGCGGCAAGGTTGGAAACGTGCACCGCGCGCGTCACGGCGCTGCCGTCGGCGCGCGCGACGCGGTAGCCGTCGCGGCGCAACTCGGCGAGATCGCCGTCTTCCAGATACACCACCTTGCGCGTCACCTGGAGCAGCGCCGCCGCGTCGGAAGCGGCATAGTTGCCGTCGTCGCCGATGCCCAGAAGCAAGGGCGAACCGCGCCGCGCCACCACCGCGCGCGCCGGGTCGGATGCCGAGATGACACCGATGGCATAGGCGCCTTCCAGTTCGGCGACAGCCAGGCGCACGGCGTCGAGCAGATCGGGGGCGGCCTGCAATTTGCTGTGGATCAGATGGGCGACGGCTTCGGTATCGGTATCGGAGACGAACGCATAGCCCCGCGCCCGCAAGGCCGCCCTGAGCGCCTCGAAATTCTCGATGATGCCGTTATGCACCACGGCCACGCCTTCCGATACGTGCGGATGGGCGTTGCATTCCGACGGCACGCCGTGGGTCGCCCAGCGCGTGTGGGCAATGCCGAGCGATGCCGCGAGCCGCCGGGACGCGACCCGATCGGCCAGTTCGGCGACCCGTCCGCAAGCCCGCAGGCGCACGAGGCTGCCGCGATCGTCGCCTTCCTCGCCCACCACGGCCAGCCCGGCCGAATCGTAGCCGCGGTATTCGAGCCTGCGCAGGCCCTCGAGAAGAACGGGGACGACATTACAGCGAGCAATGGCAGTCACGATGCCGCACATGAGGAAGTCTCCTGGAGCGATGAAGGACGCGGGTCAGCGTTTCTTTTCCGGCCGTTTCCAGCCAGCGTAGCTTTGCTGCCGGGCGCGGGATACGGTGAGCTGGTCGGGCGGCGCGTCGCGGGTCAGGGTCGTGCCGGCGCCGAGCGTCGCGCCGCGACCGACCCGCACCGGCGCCACCAGTTGCGTATCGGAACCGATGAAAACATCGTCGCCGATCTCGGTGCGGTATTTGTTCGCGCCATCGTAATTGCAGGTGATGGTGCCCGCGCCGATGTTGACCCGCGCCCCGACGTCGGCGTCGCCCACGTAAGCCAGGTGATTGGCCTTGGACTGGTCGGCGATCCGGCTGTTCTTGATTTCGACGAAATTCCCGACGTGGACGCCGTTGCCGAGCACCGTCCCCGGACGGGTGCGGGCGTAGGGGCCGACCACGCACGCCTCGCCGATGAGCGTGCCGTCGAGGTGCGAAAACGGCGCCACCCGCGAGCCGTCGCCGATCCGGGTGTCGCGCAGCACGCAATTGGCGCCGACGACGACGCCGTCGCCCAGCTCGACCCGGCCCTCGAACACACAGTTGACGTCGATTTCGACATCGCGTCCGCACACAAGCTCGCCGCGCAGATCGAAACGCGCCGGGTCGATGAGCGTCACCCCTTCGTCCATGAGCCCGCGGGCGGCGGACGCCTGGTAGGCCCGTTCCAGGCTGGCGAGTTGCGCCTTGCTGTTGACCCCCAGGGTCTCGGTCACGGCATCGGGCGTCACGGTGACGATGTCGACCCCCGCCCCGACCGCGAGGCCGACGATGTCGGTAAGGTAGTACTCGCCCTGGGCATTGTCGTTGCCGACGCGGGCAAGCCAGTCGCGCAGCCTGGCGGTCGGCGCGACGAGGATGCCGGTATTGACCTCCCGCACGCGGCGCTCCGCCCCGGTCGCGTCCTTTTCCTCGACGATGCGCGTCACGCGGCCGTCGGCGGCGCGCAGGATGCGGCCATAACCGGACGGATCGTCCAGCTCGACCGTGAGCAAGGCCAGCCGCTCCCGCCCCGCCGCTTCAGCCAGGCGCGCGAGCGTGGGCGCGCCGATCAGGGGCACGTCGCCGTAAAGCACCAGCGTCCGCCCGTCCTCGCCCAGATGCGGCAGGGCCTGTTGCACCGCGTGTCCGGTGCCGAGCTGGGGGTTCTGCTCCACCCAGGCGATGTCGGGCGCATCGAGCCGCGCCCGCACCGCCTCGCCGCCATGCCCGTACACGACGCAAATCCGCCGCGCCGCGAGCGCGCGAACGCTCGCCAGGACGTGCGCGAGCAATGGCCGGCCGGCAAGCGGCTGCAAGACCTTGGGCAGAAGCGAACGCATGCGCTTCCCCTGTCCGGCGGCGAGAATCACGATGTCCATGAATCGTTCCGGTAAGAAAATTGTGGAGTCTATCATGTGGGGAAAATATCGACCCGCGGCGGTTTCGGCACGCTTTTCGCGGTGCCGCCATTCGCATAAAGTCCTGGCACTATTGCGCGCCGCGCCATATCCGGGAGCGGACAAAACGGCATGAATACTGCTAGGATGACCAACCCTGAATCCGACAACCGAGGGCCGCATGAACCATTCCGGCGATTCATTCATCCAGAATCGTACTTTCGACGAAATCGAAGTCGGTGACTCGGCGCAACTCACCCGCACCCTGCGCACCGCGGACATCCAGCTTTTCGCCGCCATCTCGGGCGACATCAATCCGACGCATCTCGACCCCGAGTTCGCCCAATCCGGGCAGTTCCGCGACATCGTCGGCCACAGCCTCTGGGGCGGCACCCTGGTTTCGGCCATCCTCGGCACCGAGTTTCCCGGCCCCGGCACGGTGTACGTCTCGCAGAACTTCAATTTCTGGCGGCCCGTGACGGTCGGCGACACACTCACCATCAGCGTGACCTGTAGCGAAAAGCACGAACACAACCACCATCTCGTCTTCGCGTGCAAGGCGGTCAACCAGAGCGGCGTCAAGGTCATGGACGGCAGCGCCGAAGTGGCGGCGCCGACCCAGAGAATCCGCCGCCCGAAAGTCCTGCCGCCCGAAATCAAGATCGCCGACCGGGAAGAACGCTTCCGCCGCCTGCTTTCCCTCACCGACGGCCTGCCCCCGATACGGATCGCGGTCGCCAGCCCGTGCGACGCCGAATCGCTGCGCGGGCCGCTCCAGGCCGCCGTCACCGGGCTCGTCACCCCCCTCCTGGTCGGCCCCGACCGCAGGATCCGCGCCGTGGCCGAGGAACAGATGCTGGATCTCAATGGCATCCGCATCATCAACGTCCCGGACGACCGGGCCGCCGCCGAAGCGTCCGTGGCCCTGTGCCGCGACGAAGGCGTGGGCGCGCTGATGAAAGGATCGCTGAGCACCCGCGAACTCATGCGCGCCGTGCTCTCGAAGAGCGCCGGACTGCGCGGCGCGCGGCGCATCAGCCATGTCTCCATCGCCAGCGTGCCGGCCTACCCGAAACTGCTCCTGGTGACCGACGCGGCGATCAACATCGCCCCCACGCTCGAAGAAAAGGCCGACATCGTCCAGAACGCCATCGACCTCGCGCGGATCATGGGCGTCGTCGACCCCAGGGTCGCCCTCCTTGCCGCGACCGAGGCCATCAATCCGAAAATGCCCGCGACGCAGGATGCCGCCGCGCTTTGCGACATGGCGGCGCGCGGCCGCATCCAGGGCGGCCTGCTCGCCGGGCCGCTCTCCTTCGACAAGGCCGTCTCCCCCAGGGCGGCCAACATCAAGGACATCCGCTCTCCCGTGGCGGGAAACGCCGATATCCTCGTGGCCCCGGACATCGAAGCCGCCAACATCACCATCGGGCAACTCGAATATCTCGCCGATGCGCTGATGGCCGGCATCGTGCTCGGCGCCCGAGTGCCGATCGTGCTCACCACCCGCGCGGATACCGCGCAAACGCGCACGGTCTCGTGCGCCATTGCCCAGCTGATCCACCACCATAACAGCAAGGAGACAAGACCCACATGAAGTCCATACTCGTACTCAACGCCGGCTCGTCGAGCCTGAAGTTCGCGCTTTTTCCTCTTGAACCGACCCTCGCGGAACATCCGGCGATCTCGGGCCAGATCGAAGGCATCGGCGCCACGCCCAGGCTCTCCGCCAAAAAAACGGACGGCACCCGCTACAAGGAAGACGTCGCGGTATCGGGCGACCAGACCGAACAGCACCGCGCCTCGCTGGCCTACCTGTTCCGCTGGCTCGCCGAGCACGCCCCCGAGCTGAAAATCGCCGCGGCGGGCCACCGCGTCGTCCACGGCGGCGAACGCTACAGCGCCCCGGTGAAGCTCGACGCCGCGACGCTCTCCGAACTCGAAACCCTCATCCCGCTCGCGCCCCTCCACCAGCCGCACAACCTGCGCGCGGTGGGCGAGATTTTCACCCTGCTGCCGGACGTGCCGCAGGTCGCCTGCTTCGATACCGCATTTCATCGCAGCAACCCCGAAGTCGCGCAAATCTACGGCCTGCCGCGCGCCCTCACCGAAGGCGGCATCAAAAGCTACGGCTTCCACGGCCTGTCCTACGACTACATCACCCGCGCCCTGCCGGACGTCATCGGCGACAAGGCCCGGGGCGCGGTCGTGATCGCCCACCTGGGCAACGGCGCGTCGATGGCCGCCGTGCGCGACGGCAAGGGCGTGGCGACGACGATGGGCTTTTCCACCATCAACGGCCTCATCATGGGCACCCGTTCGGGTTCGATCGACCCCGGCGTCCTGCTGTACCTGATCGACCAGAAAGGCATGGACTACAAGGCGCTCACCCAGTTGCTGTACAAGGAATCGGGCCTTCTCGGCGTATCGGGCCTGAGCCAGGACATGCGCGACCTGCTCGCCTCCGACGCGGCCCCAGCCAAACAGGCGGTCGATCTCTTCTGCTACCGGATCGCCCGCGAACTCGGTTCGCTGGCCGCGGCGGCGGGCGGGCTGGACGCGCTCGTCTTCACCGGCGGCATCGGGGAACACTCCGCCGACATCCGCGGGCGCGTCTGCGCCCTCTCGGCCTGGCTCGGCATCGACATCGACCCGGCAGCCAACGGCGAAGACAAACTGCGCATCGACCGCGCCGGAAGCCGCGTCGCCGTCGCCGTGGTGCCCACCAACGAAGAAGGCATGATCGCGCGCTATACGGCCGAGCTTCTGAAACCGTAGAGCGCCCGCGAATATCCCGCCCACGTCCGCCGCCGACCGCGCCCGCAGGCGCGGCCGGCGTCACAAGGAGAAAACAATGGCTTACAAAGTCCCCGTCGGCATCTCGAACAAACATCTGCACCTGTCCGAACAGGATCTCGCCGCGCTCTTCGGCCCCGGACACAAGCTCACGCCGTACAAGGAGCTTGTGCAACCGGGCCAATACGCCGCCCATGAACAGGTCGATCTCGTCGGCCCCAAGGGCTCATTCAAGAACATCCGCATCATCGGCCCCACCCGGCCGCAAACGCAGGTCGAAATTTCCAAGACCGACGCGCGGGCGCTCGGCATCGAGCCGCCCGTGCGCGAATCCGGCAAGCTGGAAGGCTCTCCCGGCATCAAGCTCGTCGGCCCCAGGGGCGAAGTCCAACTACAGTCCGGCGCCATCGTCGCGCTGCGCCATATCCATCTTTCCCCGGCGCAGGCCACGGACGCGGGCCTGAAAGACAAAGACCTCGTGGACGTGAAAACCTACGGCACGCGCCCGCTGGTTTTCGAGGACGTGCTCATCCGCTCGGGCGACGGACACTTCCGCGAGTTCCACATCGACACCGACGAAGCCAACGCGGCGGGTCTGGCCAACAGCGACGAAGTGGAAATCGTCAGGAAAAAGTAAGGGCCGGAAAAGAACTCCCATGGCCGGCGCCAGCCTGCTTGCCCTGATCGACGACATCGCCGCCATCCTCGACGATGTGGCGTTGATGACCAAGGTCGCCGCGAAGAAAACCGCCGGCGTCCTTGGCGACGACCTGGCTCTGAACGCCCAGCAGGTCGCCGGCGTGCGGGCGGAACGGGAGTTGCCCGTGGTATGGGCCGTCGCCAGGGGCTCGCTCGTCAACAAGGCGATCCTCGTGCCCGTGGCGCTTCTCATCAGCGCCTTCCTGCCCTGGGCCATCACGCCCCTCCTGATGGCGGGCGGGCTCTATCTTTGCCTTGAAGGCATGGAAAAGATCGCCCACGGATTTCCGCGCAAAGCGGACGGGCACGGGGCAGCGGCCCCCCGCCAGGACGTATTGCAGAAACTCGCCGATCCGGATGTCGACCTCGTCCACCTGGAAAAAGAAAAAATCCGCGGCGCGATACGTACCGATTTCGTGCTCTCGACCGAAATCATCGTCATCGCGCTGGGCACCGTGGCGGGCGAAACCATGTCCAGGCAGATCGCGGTGTTGATCGGCATCGCGCTCCTGATCACCGCCGGGGTCTATGGCCTCGTGGCCGTCATCGTCAAGCTGGACGACCTGGGGCTTTACCTGCACGACAAGGGGAGTTCCGTGGCGCGGGCCGCCGGCAGGGCATTGCTGCTCGCCGCGCCCCTGCTCATGAAATTCCTCACCGTCGCCGGCACCGTTGCCATGTTCATGGTCGGCGGCGGCATCCTCGCCCATGGCCTGCCCATCGCCCACCACCTGACCGAATCGCTCTCGGGCGCGGCAGGCTTCCTGCTCCCGACGCTGGTGGACATTGCCGTCGGCCTCGCGGCGGGGGCGCTGGCGCTGGCTGGCCTGCGGGGGGCACAGCGCCTGCGGAATCGCTGACACGCGGCCCCGCGCGATGCCGCCGACCCGGAACGACGTTCTTCCGGCTCACTCCGCCTGACGCAGCGGCAGCCTGGCATCGACCTTGTAACGTATGCGCAGCGTGGCGAGGAAGGCATCGAAATCGCGCATGGCGAGCAGGCGCTCGTAATAGCGTTTCAGCTCGCCCAGGCGCGGATCGTCATCGCTGAAGGCCGGGTGCACGACCGCGTCGATCTGGTAGATCACGTAGGCATCATCGGGCAGCTCGACCCCCACCCAGACAGGCAGCTTCGCCACCGGCGCCGAGAAGACGGCCCGCACGGCCTCGGGCGGCAGCTCCGCCGGGCCGCCTCCGCCGCGCTGGTAAGTGCGCGCCTCGCTCCAGTCGCTGGCTACCGCTTCGCCCTTCTCCAGCCCGGCCAACACCGCGCCGCCCTTTTCCCGCACCAGGGTCAAGGCTTTTTCCCGCCGCAACAGGGCTTCGATCTGTCCGCGCACTTCTTCGAGCGGCACGCGCCGCGCCGCTTCGTGCTCGATCACCCGCGCCGCCGACAGGGCGTTCAGCCCGGTTTCGATCGCCCGGGTGTTGTGGTGCTGCGCGATGGCGTCGTCCGCGAACAGCTCGGCGACCAGGGTTTCGCTGTGGATATCGCCGACGGCGTCGGCGCCGCGCTCGATCCAGTCGCTGCGCCGGATTTCGAGTCCGAACGCCTCGGCCACCGGCGCCAGGCTGTCAGGGGCCTGGTTGAACACCATCTCGGAAAACCTGTCGGCGTCCTCGGCGAACTTCTGCCCCGCCGCCTGCTTGCGCAGGCCGGCGACGATCTCGTCGCGCACTTCGGCGAGCGGACGCTTTTCCCCGCCCGGGCGGATCTCCGTCACCTGGAGGAT
>JAIRNL010000037.1 GCA_031258035.1 Azoarcus sp.
TCGCCCGAGGATTGCAGCAGGTGGCTGGCGAAGCTGTGGCGGAACATGTGCGGATGCACGTGCACCCCCAGCCCGGCCTGCCGCGCCCAGCGAGCCAGCCGGCCACGGACGGCGCCCGCGCTCATGCGCCGGCCATTGCGGGTGACGAACAGGGCGCGCTCGCCCACATCGGGAAAAGAGGCGCGCGCCTGCAACCACGCTTCCAGCGCGGCCAGCGCCGGCGCGCCCACCGGCACCACGCGCGCGCGGTCGCGCTTGCCGCGCACCGTCACCATGCCTTCGGCGAAATCCACCCAGCCGTTCTTGCTGCCGCTGTCGATGTCGAGTCCGGACAACTCGGCCAGCCGCAGTCCCGAGGAATAGAAAAGCTCGAACATGGCGCGGTCGCGCGTCTCCAGCAGCGATTCCGCCGGCGCGTCGAGCAGCGCCATCGCCTGCTCCGGCGACAGCACCTTGGGCAACATGGCGGGCGAGCGGGGAGGACGGATGCCTTCGGTCGGGTTGGCGCGCGCGCCCTGGTTGCGGATCAGCCAGCGGTAGAGACCGCGCCAGGCCGAGAGCAGACGCGCGAGCGAGCGCCCGGAAAGCCCCTCGCCGTGGAGACGCGCCACGAAGCGACGAATGTCGGCCGCTTCCAGCGCCTGCGGCGGGCGGCCATCGGCGAGCGCGGCCAGGCGCGACAGATCGCGCCGGTAGCTCTCCAGCGTGAGCGTCGACGCGCGGCGCTGCGCCGCCAGCCAGGCCAGATAGCCTTCGCCCCACGCCGGAAAGGCGGCTTTTTCGGCCACGGTCACGCGCGCTCGCCGGCAAGCAGGGCGGCGGACGCCAGCGCGCCGATGCGTTCGAGGTAGAGCGTGCCCATTTCGCTGTAGAAACGTTCGGCCTCTTCGCTCCCCAGCGCGAGCAGTCCCGCCGCCTCGCCGCCCCGGCGCAAGGGGATCAGCGCCACCGAGCGGATGTGCGAGGCCATCTCGCCAAACCAGTCCAGCACCTCGGCATTGCCCGGCGCGCCGCAAAAAGGCCGCGCCATCTCGGCGACGAGACGCCGCGCGCCCTCGCCCACCGGCGCGAACGCCTCGCCGTCGCCCCCCGCCGCGCCGCCCCAGAGACGCAAGGCCACGTGCGGCACGGAAAAATCGTCCCGCAGGCTGCAAAAAAGGGCGCGGCGCGCACTCTCGCCGGCATCCGCTTCGAGCAGGGCGACGGCGAGGCGCTGCACTTTTTCGCTGATCTCGTCGTTCTGCTCGCCAAACCGGAGCAACTCGGCGAGTTTCTGTTCGAGCTGCCGGATCTTGGCCCGCAACTCGTGCAACTGGCGCTCGGTAAGCGAAATCGTCTTCTTGTGGCGCGGATGCGGCACCGTCAGGACGGTCAGCAACTCGCTGTGCTCGTCCAGGAAACCGGGATGCTCGCGCAGATAGCGTGCAACTTTTTCGTCATTCATCGGGTCGGATTCCACCAGTTCAGGACATCGTCAAAGGGTGTTTTCAAAATACCCTCCCCATAATTGGCGATCAAGCATTCCCAGGCAGGGCAGGCACAGGGGCCTGCCCCTACATTACGTCCCGCGCGGCGGCCTGATCGCTGGGCACGCCCGTCTGTCTTGTAGGGGCAGGCTCCCGTGCCTGCCCCGACATTGCGTCCCGCGCGGCGGCCTGGTTCGCTGGGCACGCCCGTCTTGTAGGGGCAGGCCCCCGTGCCTGCCCTGCGCATTTTGCCAATTATGGGTGTTTTGAAAACACCCTCTCATAAAACGTCAGAAAAATTCGGCCGGGCGGCCATCAATCCAGGGCGATCTCGCCCTCGAACACCGTCTCCGCCGGCCCGGTCATCAACACCGGCGCGCCCGGCCCCGCCCAGGCAATGTCGAGCCGCCCGCCCCGCGTATCGACGCGCACGGGCGAGGCGGCCAAGCCGCGCAAAATGACCGTCACCGCCGCGGCACAAGCGCCGGTGCCGCAAGCCAGCGTTTCGCCCGCGCCGCGCTCGTACACCCGCAAACGGATGCGGTGCCCGTCGAGCACCTCGGCGAAGCCGGCATTGACCCGCGCCGGAAACCTCGGGTGCGATGCGATCCTTGCCCCCCATTCCCCGACCGGCGCGGCCCCGACATCGGCCACCACCTGCACCGCGTGCGGATTACCCATCGACAGCGCCGTGATCGCCACGGATCGCCCATCGACATCGAGCGGCTGGACGACGGCCTCCGAAGCCGAGACGAAAGGAATCTTCGCCGGCTCGAACACCGGCACGCCCATGTCGACCGTCACCAGACCATCGTCGAGAAGGCGGGGCGCGATGATGCCGGCGCGCGTCTCGACCCGTATCTCCCGTCTGGTGGTCAGCCCCTTGTCATGGACGAAGCGCACGAAACAACGCGCGCCGTTGCCGCACTGCTCCACTTCGCCCCCATCGGCGTTGAAAATGCGGTAGCGGAAATCGACGCCTTCGGCGGCGGCCTCCGCCGAAGGCGGCTCGACCACCAGCAACTGATCGCAGCCGATGCCGAAATGCCGGTCGGCAAGCGCGCGCACCCGCTCCGGGCGCAAATCCACGGGCGCATGCGTGGCGTCGATGACCACGAAATCGTTACCCAGGCCGTGCATTTTGGTGAAGCGTAATTTCATCGCGGCGGAAAACAGTGTCGATTCCGGTGATTCTCGCCCAGCGCCGCCGCCCCGTCCACCACGAATGGCCCGGAGCGGGCGGCGCGCCATGCCGTGCGGCCATGCGCCCCGTCATTGCGCCGTCCCGGCGGGAGGCGTGGGAAGACCCAGGATGGCGCGGATGAAATCCTCGGATTGATCCATGGCGAATTCATAGACATACCAGGCATCGCCCCCCCGTCGGAAAACCACGTAGAAACCGATGAAGCCCTGCTCCTTGTCGAGTTCGAGAAGGTAAGTCCGGACATCCACCAGATCCGCCTTGACCTCCTTTCCCAGGGCATGCACCTTGCGCACGCGCAGGCCCCGCATTTTCGCCTTGATGGAATCGTAGATCTGCTTGGCGCCCTCGCCAGGCGACGAGAAGAAATGGCCGGCGAACACGGTGACGAAACAATCGTCCTGCAACCCCCCCAGGATGCACTGGAGATAGCGCGCCTCGAACGCCTCCCTGTCGCCGACAGGCACCGGCGGCACATCCTCGGCCAGCGCGGCGGCGGAAAAGCCCAGCCAGGCGAAAAAAACCAGGCCGTGTCTCGACAAAAATCCCATACCCCTATCCTCATACCTTTCCGTCAATAAAAACGCGCCTGCTCCCCCGGACGGGTCTTGAAGCGGCGATGCACCCAATAATACTGTTCCGGCATGGTACGCACGACCGTTTCGAGCCATGCGTTCATCCTGCGGGTATCCGCCTCGACATCGGCGGAAGGGAAATCCGTCCACGGCTCGCCGATCTCCAGCGCGTAGCCCGCCCCGCCCGGCAACATCCGGGTCACACAGGGCAACACGCGCGCGCCGGCAAGCCGGGCCAGACGCGAAAGACCGGTGATGGTCGCGGCCTCGACGCCGAAAAAAGGCACGAAAACCGCATCCTTGCGCCCGTAATCCATATCGGGCAAATAATAGAACGGTCGTCCGGCCTTCATCGCCCGCAGCGCGCCGCGCACGCCATCCTGCCGCGTCAGCAGGAGCTGATCGCCAAAACGGCGACGGCCACGATAAAGCAGCCGGTCCAGAACGGGGTTCTTCTTCTGGCGCGCATACATACTGACGGAATCGAAAGACATCGCCACCCTCGCCCCCCCCGCGTCGAGACCGACGAAATGCGGCGCGAGCAAGATCACCGGCGTCCCGGCGCGCTGGAGCGCGCGCAGCCGCCCCTCCCCCTCGAAGCGGATGACGCGCCGCAGCCTTGCGGGCGACGCCCACCAGAGCAGGCCACGTTCGAGCAGGCTGCGCCCCAGCGCCTGGAAATGACGCCGGGCCAGACGCCGCCGCGCCGCCTCATCCAACTCGGGAAAACACAGCGCCAGATTGATCGAGGCCACCCGCCGGCGGCGCGCCGCGAGGCAGTAGGAGACGATGCCCAGCCCCCGTCCGAGCGCCGCCAGCGCCGCCAGCGGCAACCAGTGCAACAACCAGAAAACACCGATCAATACCCGGGTCACGCCCCCGTCTCCGCCTTCGCCCGCCCGTCATCGCGCATCCCGCGCGGCTGTTTGTAGCGGTTGTAACCCCACAAATATTGCTGCGGACACAGGCGCACCAGATGCTCGATCTCACGATTCATCGCGGCGCAACGCGCGGCGAGATCGCCATCGCAAGCCTGCGACGGCGCCGAATAATGCACGGCATAACCCTGCCCGCGCGGCAGGCGCTCGACCCAGACATAAATCGTCCGCACCCCGCGCACCGCCGCGAGCCGCGCGCCGAGCGTCATCGTCCATGCCGGGCGTCCGAAAAAATCCGCCCACACCCCCTCCCCCGCGCCGGGAACCTGATCGGGCAACATCCCCACCATCTCATGCGCGCGCAGCGCCTTGAGCAACTGCCTGACCCCGGCGAGATCGGCGGGCGCGGTCGTCACCGCGCCGCGCCCGCGTCCGGCCTGCATCAAGGGTTCGAGCGCGCGATAACGCGGCGGGCGGTACAGCACCGCAAGCGGCGCGCCCCCGACATGGGCGCAATAATGCGCGGCCAGCTCGAAACACCCCAGATGCGGCGTGAGAAACAAAATACCCGCGCCATCGCGGCGGGCGGCCTCGACCAGTTCCAGCCCCTGGACAACCCTCACGGCAGCCAGCACCGTCTCCAGCGGGCGCAACCATATCCAGCACACCTCCAGCCCCTGCCGCCCGGCCTCGGCGATCGCCCCGCGCAACAAGGCGCGCGACGGCGTTCCCATGGCCTGCGCGAGATTGGCGCGCAGGCGGCGGCGATAAGCGGGCGAACAAAGATAAACCAGCCAGCCGGCCCAGCCGCCCAGCCGATGCAGCCATGACAGCGGCAGACGGGCGAACAGGCGGAAAAGAAAACCGACAGTCACGAAAAACGTTCCATGATGCAACCATGCAATACAACCAGCATGAACCGCTCCCCCAGACAGGATTTGACCAAATGAAACCGTGTCCTATAATTGTGCCTCAGCCGCCGAGTTAACACGACAACTTGCAGGGCGGCCCGCGCCGATCGCGCGAACCAGAAATACTGCTAAAGCGTCCGCTGCTCGCTGAAATCCCCGGAGCCGGCCACGACGCCGAAAACCACGGGGATTTTTTTCAGGAGCAAAGCATGTCAAAAGAGTTTCTCTTCACCTCGGAATCCGTCTCCGAAGGCCACCCCGACAAAGTCGCCGACCAAATCTCCGACGGCGTGCTCGACGCCATCTTGGCTGACGACCCCCACGGTCGCGTGGCCTGCGAGACACTGGTCTCGACCGGACTCGTGGTGATCTCGGGCGAAATCACCACCACCGCCCAGATCAACTACCGCGAAGTGGCCCAGGACGTCGTGCGCCGCATCGGCTACGACGACTCCGACATCGGCTTCGACTACAAAAGCTGCGCGGTGCTGGCCGCGATCAACACCCAGTCGCCCGACATCGCCCAGGGCGTCAACGAAGGCGAAGGGATCGACCTCGACCAGGGCGCCGGCGACCAGGGCCTGATGTTCGGCTACGCCACCCGCGAGACGCCGAGCCTGATGCCGCTGCCGATCTACTACGCCCACCGGATCATGCAACGCCAGGCCGAAGTCAGAAAAGACGGGCGGCTGCCCTGGTTGCGCCCGGACGCCAAAAGCCAGCTGACGGTGAAATACCTCGACGGCAAGCCGACGGCGATCGACACCGTCGTGGTCTCCACCCAGCACGCCCCCGACATCCCCCACGACAGACTCGAAGAAGCGGTAATCGAAGAAATCATCAAGCCGGTGCTGCCCAGGGAACTCATCAAAGGCGAAATAAAGTTTTTCATCAACCCGACCGGCCGCTTCGTCGTCGGCGGCCCGCACGGCGACTGCGGCCTCACCGGACGCAAGATCATCGTCGACACCTACGGCGGCGCGGCCCACCACGGCGGCGGCGCGTTCTCGGGCAAGGATCCCTCCAAAGTCGACCGCTCCGCCGCCTACGCCGGGCGCTACGTCGCCAAGAACGTCGTCGCGGCGGGACTGGCCGACCGCTGCGAAGTGCAGGTCGCCTACGCGATCGGCATCGCCCGCCCCGTAAGCCTGATGGTCGACACCTTCGGCACCGGCAAAATCGACGACGCCCGCATCGTCGAACTGATCCGCGAGCACTTCGACCTGCGCCCGAAAGCCATCATCCAGAGCCTCGACCTCTTGCGCCCGATCTATTCCAAAACCGCCACCTACGGCCACTTTGGCCGCGACGAGCCGTCATTCACCTGGGAAAACACCGACAAAGCCGCCGCGCTGGC
>JAIRNL010000124.1 GCA_031258035.1 Azoarcus sp.
TTCCATGGTGGCGTCGTTCCACCGAAAAGATAACCCGCCATCTCGCAACGGCGGGCAATCCGCGGGCAGGATTCTACACTGGCCGCGCATCCGGGGAAAAATCGGACGCCCCCGCGCACTTCCTCGCTGTCGGTAATGGCGCGCTTGAGTCCCTCGTCCATGCCTTCCAGCGCGACGAAGGCGGAAATACGGTCTGCCATGAGGGTAGGATTCGGGTAAAGCCCTGATCTGTCAGGTCAGACTTGTCAAGTCATCAGGAGGCTGGTCATGCAAAGCTGGCAAATGCAAACCGCCAAGGCGCGGTTCTCGGAACTGGCCAAGCACGCGGCGCGGGAAGGGCCGCAGGACATCACGCTGCACGGCAAGTCCGTTGCCGTGGTGCTGTCGCGCGAGTTGTTCGACCGGCTTTCCGGCAACGAGCAGTCGCTGGTAGATTTCATGCGCGCGTCGCCGTTGGCTGGGCACGATGAAATCGCGTTTGAACGCAGTCGCAGCCTGCCGCGCGAGATTACGTTTTGAGCTATCTCGTCGATACAAACGTCCTGTCCGAACTGCGCAACCGCAAGGCAGTCTCTCAATCGAACAATCACAGAAAACCAGCACGGTTGAGCGGTTTTCATTTTTCTGTTTTTTGAAATACCGCCCAAAATACCGTCACGGCGTGCATGATGCTTTTGCCGAGCATCCGGCCTGTCTTCTACGGCCCCTGCGCCTCGCGCGCGTACCGATAAATAAATGACCCAGGTATTGTTGGCACGCTTTGCCTGTTAACACCTACCCCATGTCTCTGAGGCTTGGCCTTGGCTGACTCAGGCTCGCATCCCTATGCGCAGATTATTCGTGATTTGAAAACACCCTCTCAGCGCACTTCTATTTGATCGAAGGCCGGCGGCGGCGTGGCCGGCAGGATGGTGCTGACGGGATCGTCGGGCGCGATCCCGTCGTCGGGCGTCTCCGCCGCCGGCCCGGTTTCGGGGTCTGGCGCGGGGTCTGGCGCGGGGTCGGGCGCGGCCCCGGGCAGGCGCGATTCGATCATGATCGCCACGCGCCGATTGCGCGCCCGGCCCGTTTCGGTGTCGTTGTCGGCCACCGGACGCTGATCGGCATAGCCGGCGGCGGTCAGACGATCCGGCAGCACGCCGTTTTCGATGAAAAGGCGCACCACGGCGGCAGCCCGCACCGCCGACAGTTCCCAGTTGGAAGGAAAGCGGTAGTTGTTGATCGGCACATTGTCGGTATGCCCTTCGACCGTGATCGGGAATTCCGCCGCCGCGATCACGCCGGCCACGGCGCGCAGCGCCGCCGCCGCCCCGGTGCCGAGTACCGCCTCGCCGGGAGAAAACAACACACTGGCATTGATTTCGACCGTGACCCCGAAAGCGCCTTCGGTGACACTGACCTGGCCGTTCTCGGTCAGGGGCCGCAACACGCCACGAATGGCGTCGGCCATGTTGTGCATTCTCTGTGCGGTCTGCCGCCGGCGCTCATCGGCCTGTCGCTCGGGCGCGGCCCGTCGCCTGATCGCGGGAGGCGCCACCGTGACCGGCGGCACCACGATCTGCGCCCCCTCTTCGTTGATATCGACGCTGCGAAACGCCTGTATCAGCGAATTGGACAGCACGCGGTATTTGCCCTCGTTGACCGAACTCAGCGAATACATGACCACGAAGAAGGCGAACAGCAGGGTAATGAAATCGGCGTATGAAACGAGCCATCGCTCGGTGTTCTCATGCTCTCCGCCCCGCGGTCTGCGTCGCCGTGACATGGTGCGCCTTAGTGGAGATAGCCCCGCATCCGGCTGTCGATGAGGCGCGGGTTGTCGCCGTTGGCGATGCCGATCAGGCCATCGACGAACATTTCGCGCTGGGCAGCCAGGGTGCCGATGTGGGCCATGAGCTTCTTGGATACCGGCAACAGCACGAGGTTGGCAAGGCCGACGCCGTAGATGGTGGCGACGAACGCCACGGCGATGCCCGCACCGAGCTTGGTGGGGTCGGTGAGGTTTTCCATGACGTGGATCAGCCCGAGCACCGCGCCGAGAATGCCGATGGTCGGCGAATAGCCGCCGGCGCTCTCCCAGATGCGGGCCCCCTGGCGCAGGCGCGTCGCCCAGGCGTCGATTTCGATTTCGAGCGCCTCGCGCAACAGCGCGGGATCGAGCCCGTCGACGAGCATTTGCAGGCCGCGCCGCATGAACGGATCGCCGAGACGGCCGATGTGCCGTTCGAGCACGAGCAGGCCGTCCCGCCGCGCCACCGTCCCCCAGCCGGTGACGAGGGCGATGGTGCGCTCGGGGTCGATCGGCGGCGGCACGAAGATCCATTTGGTCATTTTCACGCCGTCGAGAAAAACCCGGAACGGGCTTTGCAGCAGCACCGCGCCTGTCGTGCCGCCCACGACGATCAGGAACGCCGTCGGCTGCAAGAGCGAAGAGATATGGCCGCCTTCGAGCGTCTGTCCGACCAGGATGGCGCCCAGGGCGAGGGCGAGGCCGACGAAGCTGATGCCGTCCATGGCGGCGGTCAGTCCCTGCCCGCGTTTCCGGGCGGACGCCCGCGCCGCGGCGCGCCCGCCCCGGCCTTGGCCTTGGCCGTCAGCGGCCCGAGTATCCGGGCGCGCAGGCGGGCCACGGCCTGGCTGTGCAACTGGCTCACCCTGGATTCGGTCACGCCCAGCACCTCGCCGATTTCGCGCAGGTTGAGGTCTTCGTCGTAATAGAGCGCCATCACCATTTTTTCGCGCTCGGGCAGATCTTCGACCGCTTCGAGCAGCCTCGCCCTGGCATCGGCTTCTTCCAGCAATTCGAGGGGGTTGGCGCGGGATTCGCCAAGGTGGCGTTCGAGGAAATCCTCGCCGTCGTCGGAAGTGAAATCGTCGAAATAAACGAGTTGATGCCCGCGCGCGTCCTGCAACATGCGCTGGTATTCCGGCAGCGGGACGCCCAGGTGCGCAGCCAGTTCGGTTTCGGTGGGATGACGGCCGCGCGCCTGTTCGAGTTCCCGGATGGCGGACTCGATGCGCCGCATGTCGCGCCGCGCGCTGCGCGGCGCCCAGTCGGCCTCGCGCAGGCCGTCGAGCATGGCGCCGCGGATGCGTTGCACGGCATAGGTTTCGAACTGCGCCCCCATGCCCTCCTCGAAGCGGTCGAGCGCGTCGAGCAGCCCCATCATGCCGTTCTGTATCAGATCTTCGACTTCGACGCTGGCTGGCAACTTCAGCATCATCTGGTATGCGATACGCTTTACCAGCGGCGCGTATGACGCCACCAGGTGATCCACATCGAGTCGGCCTTCCGCGTCACGCATCCATGCGACCTGCAATTGCCTGCGTCCCGGCCATTTCGGCTGGGACGCGATGAAAATGGGGCATTCTTCCTTACTTGGCCCGGTATTGCCAGCGCCGGACGTTCCGGGGCCATGACCGCCGCGCATCATCTCAGCCGGATGCGCCGGCGGCCCGCCACGCGCCCGCGCCCGCGAGACGGCGCAGGAAAGTCGCCCCCTCCTCC
>JAIRNL010000139.1 GCA_031258035.1 Azoarcus sp.
TCTGGATGGAGGGCGAGAAAAACGCTTCCTCCAGCCCCACGGCGCGGCTGTCGCGCTGGCGCGATGTGCTTCAGCGCATGCGCCAGGAGGGCTGGGACCCATCGCTGGCATCGCTCAGCGCCGAGTCGATATCGTCGTGGAGATCGCCCAGATTGCGGCCTTCGTTCCGCGCTTCGCTCTCGCCGCAGAAACTGGCCAGATCCTCATCCCGATCATCGCTGGCTCGCAAAGCGTCCCACGCGCGTTCGTTTTCCAAGAAAATGACCCAATCCCGATCGGTATCGAAAGCGAACGCGAAAGTGAAAACGAGGGCGAAGGTGAAAGCAAAAGCGACAAAATCCCGATCTTCGCGGAAGGTAGCCAGACGATGACAGCCCGCGTGCCCCCGCCCCACGTTCCATTCGCTCTTCGCATTTTCCGGAAGGCCCGACCATGTCCCTGATCAAGCAACTCTGGATCGCCATCGCAGCGGTCACACTGCTCGCCCTGGGCGGCAGCCTGGTTGTGAGCACGCTGACCGCGCGTCAGTATCTCGAACAGCAGCTCAACATCAAGAATTCCGACAACGCGCGGGCCCTGGCCCTGTCCCTGTCGTCACAGCGCGACAAGGATCCCGTCACCATCGAACTGCTACTCTCCTCGCAGTTCGATACCGGCTATTACCGCTCGATCCGCCTCACCGGCCCCAACGACGAAGTGATCGCCGAATTTCGCGGCGACCCTCGCATCGACGGCGTCCCCGGCTGGTTCGTGAAACTGGCGGCGATCGAGGAACAGCCGGGCGTGGCCTACGTGCAGGACGGCTGGCGCCAGGTCGGCACGCTGACCCTGGAGAGCCACACCAGCTATGTCTACGCGGCGCTCTGGAACAACACCCGCCAGTTATTGTCGTGGTTCTTCATCACCGCGTGCCTGGCTGGCTTTCTCGGCAACGTTTTGCTGAGCCGGATCACCGCGCCCCTGCGCACGCTCGTCAACCATGCCCAGGCAATCGGCGAACGCCGCTTCATCACCACGCCGGAACCCAGTACCGCCGAACTCAAGATCGTCGTGCGGGCGATGAATACGCTTTCCGAGCGCGTGCGACAGATGCTCGCCGACGAAGCGCAACGGCTCGAAAACCTGCGCCGCCAGGTTCAGGAAGACGCGGTCACGGGGCTGCTCGAACGACGGCAGTTCCTCAATGCCTTCTCCGCCCGGTTGAGCAACCCGGACACCTGCGCGCACGGGGCGCTCCTCATTCTGCGCGTGTCTCACATGAATGAACTCAACCGGGATCTGGGCCGGGCCGACACCGACAAATTGCTGCGGGCGCTGGCCGAGGCGCTCGGAAGCGACACCAGCAGCCTCTGCGGCCGTCTCAATGGCAGCGATTTCGTCCTGCTCGCCCCCGCCGCCGTCGAACTCGCGCCGTGGGCCACATCCGTTGCCGCGCGCATCCATGCCATCGCCGACAGCCATACGAAGAGCGCCATCCTTGCCCTGCCCATGGCCGCGACGCAGTACTCCCGCGCCGATGCCGTGGCTGCCATCCTGGCTCGTCTCGACACGGCGCTGGCTGAAGCCGAACTGAAAGGCGATCGCACGCTGAAAATCCAAGAACACAGCGACGGCGCCCCCACCGCGCGCACGCAGGAACAATGGCGCGAAATACTGACGAGCGCGCTGGCTGGAAAAAGTCTTCGCCTCGGCACTTGCCCGGTGCACACAATCGGCGGCGACATGATCCACAACGAAGCGCCGGTCGACCTGGTCACGCCCGACGGGATCATCAGATCCGGCGATTTCCTGCCATGGGCCGCCCGGTTCGACCTGGTTGGACGCCTGGATCACGCGGCGGTCGCCGCCGCGCTCGAACGCATCCGAACCAGCGGGGAACAGGTGGCCGTCACCGTTTCGGCGCAGGCGCTCCTGGGCGGACATTTCGTCACCGGCCTCATCTCCCTTCTGCGGGACGCCCCCGATCTGGTTCAACGCCTGTGGATGGAAATCCCCGAGGAAAGCGCGGCGCGCAATCCCGATGCGTTCCATGCCTTTTGCCTCACGGTCAAGCCGTTCGAGTGCAAGTTCGGGCTCAAGCATGCCGGCCCGCGCTTTTCCGCCCTGGGCGATCTGCACGACCTCGGTCTCGATTACATCAAGGTCGATACGTCGCTGCTGCGCGACATCGACGACAACAAAGGCAATCAGGCTTTCGTGCGCAGTCTTGCCATGCTCGCCCACACCCTCGGCCTCATCGTCCTGGCCGAAGGCATCGAACGTCCCGAACAGCGGGCGATCCTTGCCGACCTCGGCTTCGACGGCCTCACCGGCCCAGCAGTGAGCTGACCCCCCGCCGCCCGCAGGCCGCGGGGGAATCCGCCGGAGCGCACGGCACCAATATGTATTTGCGAGAAATACTACGTGACGCTACGCTGGGAACGCCTTAGAATCCGTCGGAAAAACATCTGTCACTCGCAACACCTTTCCAGGGAAAATTCATGGACTTCGAGCACGCGCGTTTCAATATGGTCGAGCAGCAGATCCGTCCGTGGGAAGTGGCGGATCCGGAAGTGCACCGCCTGCTGATGACGGCGCGGCGCGAAAATTATGTCCCGTCGTCCGCGCGCGCCCTGTCCTTCGCCGACATCGAAATACCGCTGCCCTGCGGACAGGCGATGCTCAAGCCGGTCATCGAAGGACGCATCCTGCAGGCGCTGGGAACGGAACACGCCGAGTCAACGCTGGAAATCGGCGCTGGGAGCGGCTACTTCGCCGCCCTCCTGGCCTCATTCTCGAAAAAGGTATACACGATCGAGATCGAGCCGGATCTGGCTCAACTGGCGCGCGACAATTTCGCCAGGAACGAAATCGCCAATGTCACCGTGGAAGAAGGCGACGGCGCGCAAGGCTGGTTCGCGCAGGCGCCCTACGATGTGATCGTGGTCTCCGGCGGCCTGCCCGAACTGCCCGGGGCGCTGCTGGCGCAACTCAAACCCGGCGGACGGCTGTTCGCCTTCATCGGTGAAGCGCCGGCGATGAAAGCACGCCTGGTCATTCGCAAAGACGAGAAACGACTCCAGAGCCGCGACCTGTTCGAAACACAAGTTCCCATGCTGCGCCACGCGCCGCACACGTGTGAATTTCCCTTGTAAGGCCATGACCACGATGAACTCCCTCCCCGATTCCCGCCGTTCTTGCCACCGTTTCCTCGGCCGCCTCGGGCTGTTCGCCGCGGTCATGCTGACGGCGGAAACAGCCACCGCGGCCGACCTGCTCCAGATTTATTTCGACGCCCTCGCC
>JAIRNL010000149.1 GCA_031258035.1 Azoarcus sp.
CGGGCAAACGCGCTATTTCGCGCGCAGCAGATAGGGCACGCCCCGGATACCCAGCCGATCCCCGATTTCGAGGTTCAGCGCCAGGGCGCTTGTGTCGCAGTCTCCGTTACCGGCGGGGAGGCGGCGCTTCAGCATCCAGTCGTTCCAGGCCGTGGCCTGCTCTGGCGCGCACCAGATCAGGCGGGATTTCGTTTCCGAGTCTTCGGACAGGATGGGGAGGAGGAAGGTGTAAAGGGTGGCGTTGTCGAGCCGAGCCAGTTTTTCGTCCAGTCTGGCGCAAAACGGGCAGTTCGGGTCTTCAAACGTCACCAGGACCAGTTCGCCTTTGCCATGCACTTGTTTGATCGCCTGTTGCACGGGCAGGGCGGCGATGTCGATTTCGCCGTCGGCGTCCGCGAGCACCGCGGCGGCAATTTCTTCCGGCGACAGGTGGGCTTCGCGGTATTGCTGGTAGAAGGCAGCGGCCGCGAACAGGGCCACGAAAAGGGTGATGCGCACTCCCCCTTTCACGATCCGCGCTCCGCTCCGGGTTCCGGCGGTTTCGCCGCGCGCAGGATTTCCCGCAGCGCCGCGAGCAGGGCGGCGCATTGTTCGTCGGTGCCGATCGTGATGCGCAGGTATTGCCCGATTCTCGGCGCGTCGAAATGGCGCACGAGGATGGCGCGTCGGCGCAGGTCGGCGGCGAGTTCGGCGCCGTCGCGGCGCGGGTGACGGGCGAATACGAAGTTGGCCGCCGAGGGGGGGATATCGAAGCCGAGTTCTTGCAGCCCGGTCGTGAGGGCGGCGCGGGTGGCGATCACTTTGGCGCGGCTTTCCTGGAAGTAAACGTCGTCTTCCACCGAGGCGACGGCGCCGGCAAGGGCCAGACGGTCGAGCGGGTAGGAGTTGAAGCTGTTTTTTACCCGTTCCAGGCCGGCGATCAGATCGGGGTGGCCAAGGGCGAAGCCGACCCGCAACCCGGCAAGCGCGCGGCTTTTCGAGAAGGTGTGCACCACGAGCAGATTGGGATGGCGGTCGATGAGGGCGACGGCGCTCGCGCCGGCGTCGGCGAAGTCGATGTAGGCTTCATCGACCAGGACGACGGCTTCCGGGGTGGCGGCAACGATGCGCTCGACCGCCGCAAGCGGCAGCAGCCGACCCGTGGGGGCATTGGGATTGGGGAAGATGATGCCGCCGGCGCGCTCGCCGTCGCGGGGGAGGTAGTCCTCGACGCGCAGGGTGAAATCGCCGGCGAGCGGGATCTGGCGGTACGCGATGCCGTAGAGGCCGCAATAGACGGGATAGAAGCTGTAGGTGATGTCCGGCATCCACAGCGGGCGCTCGTGTTTCAGGAGGCCGAGAAAGGCGTGCGCGAGGACTTCGTCGGAGCCGTTGCCGACGAAAACCTGCGCCGGGCTCACGCCGTGGCGGGCGGCGAGCGCGGCTTTGAGCGCCCCGGCGTCCGGGTCGGGATAGAGGCGCAGGCCGTCGCCCACGGCTTCCCGGATGGCGGCGAGCGCCCTGGGGGAGGGGCCGTGGGGGTTTTCGTTGGTATTGAGCTTGATGAGATGGGCGAGTCCGGGTTGTTCGCCCGGCACGTAGGGGGTCAGGCCGCGGGTGGCGGCGCTCCAGTAGCGGCTCATGCGGAAACTGCGCGAAAAGGGAAAGGGGGCGCGGCGGGGCGGGAGGGGCGCGACGGATCAAGGACGGCGGCGCGTGGGATCGTGGGCGTATTCAAGACCGGGTGAATCGGATGATGGGGAAGGGTCGCCAGCGCGGGCGATGGTATCATGTCCCGCACTTTTATCCGCTTTCCCGATCGACCATGCGCCAGGCCAGCGTTACCCGCAATACCGCAGAGACTCGCATTTCGGTGCGCATCGATCTCGACGGCACGGGACAGGGCAGGCTCGATACCGGGGTGCCCTTTCTTGATCACATGCTCGCCCAGGTGAGCCGGCACGGCGTCGTCGATCTCGATGTGCGCTGCGAGGGCGATATTCATATCGACGACCATCATTCGGTCGAGGATGTCGGCATCGCGCTGGGGCAGGCGTTTGTCAAGGCGATTGGCGACAAGAAGGGCGTGTGCCGCTACGGCCATGCCTGCGTGCCGCTGGACGAATCGCTCTCCAGGGTGGTGGTCGATCTCTCCGGCCGGCCGGGGTTGTTTTATTTCGTGGATTTCGCCCGCGAGCGCATCGGCGGCTTCGATGTCGACCTGGCGCGCGAGTTTTTCCAGGGCTTCGTCAATCATGCCGGCGTGACGCTGCACATCGACAATCTGCGCGGCGACAATGCCCACCATCAATGCGAGACTATCTTCAAGGCATTTGGCCGCGCGCTGCGCATGGCCGTCGGCCACGACGAACGCGCCGCCGGCGCGGTGCCCTCGACCAAGGGTTCTCTTTGATGCGCGATGGCCCGGGCGGATGGATGCAATGACGACGGTGGCCATCATCGACTATGGCATGGGCAATCTGCGTTCGGTGGCGAAGGCGGTGGAGCATGTCGCGCCGGATTGCCGGGTGGAGGTGACAGCCGATCCGGCGCGGGTCGCCGCCGCGGAGAGGGTGGTTTTTCCCGGCCAGGGCGCAATGCCCGACTGTATGCGCGAACTCGATCTGCGCGGCCTGCGCCCGGCGGTGCTCGATGCCGCCGCGACCAAACCCTTCCTGGGGATCTGCATCGGCCTGCAAATGTTGTTCGAGCGCAGCGACGAAGGGGGCGTGCCGGGGCTGGGCCTGTTCGCGGGCGAAGTCGTGCGTTTCCGCGACGAGGAAATGCGCGCCGCCGATGGCGCGCGCCTGAAGGTGCCGCACATGGGCTGGAACGAGGTATGGCGGCGGCGGCCCCATCCGCTCTGGGAAGGCATTCCGGATGGCGCGCGTTTCTATTTCGTCCATAGTTATCACGTGCGGCCCTCGGATATCGGGGTGGTCGCCGCCGAAACCGTGCATGGCGTGCGCTTTACCAGCGCGGTGGAGCGAGCTAATATCTTTTCGATCCAGTTTCACCCTGAAAAGAGCGCCCAGGCCGGCTTGCGCCTGCTGTCCAACTTCATGCGGTGGGCGCCCTGATCCGTGTGGACGCCCGTGTTTCCGACTTCGATTCCTGTCCCGGTATGTTGCTCATCCCTGCCATTGATCTCAAGGACGGCCATTGCGTTCGCCTCCGGCAAGGCGAAATGGACGATGCCACGATATTTTCAGAAGAGCCGGCCAACATGGCGCGGCACTGGATCGGGCAGGGGGCGCGCCGCCTGCACCTGGTCGATCTCAACGGCGCCTTCGCGGGCAAGCCGGTCAACGGCAAGGCGATCCGCGCCATCATCGACGAGGTCGGGGACGACATTCCCGTGCAGCTTGGCGGCGGCATCCGCGACCTCGACACCATCGAACGCTATCTCGACGAAGGCATTGCCTATGTCATCATCGGCACCGCCGCGGTGAAAAATCCCGGCCTCTTGCACGATGCCTGCAACGTCTTTCCCGGCCACATCATCGTCGGACTCGATGCGCGCAACGGCAAGGTTGCCGTCGATGGCTGGTCGAAGCTCACCGGGCACGATGTCGTCGATCTGGCGAAGAAGTTCGAGGATTACGGGGTCGAGGCGGTGATCTATACCGACATCGGGCGCGACGGCATGTTGTCCGGCGTGAACATCGAGGCCACCGTGCGGCTGGCGCGGGCCTTGCGCATTCCGGTGATCGCCAGCGGGGGAATCACCAATCTCGCCGACATCGAGGCGCTGGCTGCCATCGAGGACGAAGGCGTAAGCGCCGCCATCACGGGGCGCGCCATCTACGAAGGCACGCTCGATTTCGCCGCCGGGCAGGCGCGCGCCGACGAACTCGCGGCGCGCGCGCGCTGATGCTGGCCAAACGCATCATTCCCTGCCTCGATGTCAACGCCGGGCGCGTGGTCAAGGGCACGAATTTCGTCGACCTGCGCGATGCCGGCGATCCGGTCGAAGTCGCGCGCCGTTACGACGAGCAGGGGGCCGACGAGGTGACGTTCCTCGACATTACAGCCAGTTCCGATGCGCGCGACATCATCCTGCACGTCGTCGAAAAAGTCGCCGAGCAGGTTTTCATTCCGCTCACCGTGGGCGGCGGCGTGCGCACGGTCGCGGACGTGCGGCGGCTGCTCAATGCCGGGGCCGACAAGGTGAGCGTCAACACCGCCGCGGTGGCCAATCCGCAGATCGTGCGCGAAGCCAGCGCCAGGGTGGGCAGCCAGTGCATCGTGGTGGCGATCGACGCCAAGCGGAGCGTCCCCGGCAAGTGGGAGGTCTTCACTCACGGCGGGCGCAAGGGCACGGGGCTGGACGCCGTCGACTGGGCGCGACGGGTCGAGGCGCTGGGCGCGGGCGAAATCCTCCTCACCAGCATGGATCGTGACGGCACCCGCGCCGGGTTCGATCTCGAACTCACCCGCGCCGTGGCCGAGGCGGTGCGCATCCCGGTGATCGCCAGCGGCGGGGTGGGCACGCTCGAACATCTGGCCGACGGGGTGAGCGCGGGCGGGGCCGACGCGGTGCTGGCCGCGAGCATTTTCCATTTCGGCGAGCACACGGTGCGCGAAGCCAAGGCCCTGATGCGCGCGCGCGGCATCGAGGTGCGCCTGTGAAGGTCGCCGGCGAGGGCGCGAGGACGACGACGGCCTGGCTCGATGCCATCCGGTGGGATGCCGCCGGCCTGGTGCCGGTCATCGCGCAGGAGGCAAGCAGCGGCAAGGTGTTGATGTTCGCGTGGATGAACCGCGAGGCGCTGGCGCTCACCGCGGCGACGGGCGAGGCCGTGTATTGGTCGCGCTCGCGCGGGCGTCTGTGGCACAAGGGCGAGGAATCGGGCCATGTGCAGAAAGTGCTCGACATTCGTGCCGACTGCGACAGCGACGCGCTGCTGCTTTCCGTCGAGCAGGTGGGGGGCATCGCCTGCCATACCGGGCGGCACGGTTGTTTTTTCCGGCGCTACGCCGACAACCAGTGGCAGGAGTTCGAGCCGGTGCTGAAAGACCCCGAGGACATCTACAAGGGAAACACCGGAAAGAAATGAGCGCCGCAACCAACGATTCCGCCGGCGACATTCTCGACCGGCTCTCCGCCACGCTCACGGCGCGTCGGCGCGCCGACCCGACGAAGTCCTACACGGCGAGGCTCCTGGCCAGGGGGCCGGATGCCATCCTGAAGAAAATCGGCGAGGAAGCCGCCGAACTCATCATGGCGAGCAAGGATGGCGAGCGCGACGCAATCCTCTGCGAAGCGGCGGACGTGCTTTTCCACACCCTGGTGCTGCTCGCTTTCCACGGCCTTTCCATCGACGACGTGCGCCGGGAACTGGCGCGGCGCGAGGGCGTCTCCGGCATCGAAGAAAAAAAGGCGCGGCGGACGGAATGAACCCATCGCATTTTCGGGAGCAAACATGAGCGAGTGCATCTTCTGCAAGATCGTGGCGGGCGAAATCCCCTCGAGGAAGGCATACGAGGACGATCTGGTGTACGCTTTCCACGACATCCACCCCTTGCGGCCCACGCATGTGCTCGTGATTCCGAAAAAGCACATCGCCTCGCTCGCCGAGGTGAGCGCGGCGGACGAGCCGGTATTGGGGCGCCTGTTGTCGGTAGCGCGAAAACTCGCGGCGGAAAACGGCAGCGCCGACGGCTTTCGCTGCATCATCAACACCGGCAGGATCGGCGGGCAGGAAGTGCCGCACCTGCACTTACACATCCTGGGCGGGCCGGAACCGGTCGGCCCGATGGTCAAACGCGATTAACGAAGGCGGGGAGAACACCATGGGAATCGGCCCGACGCAACTGCTGCTCATCTTGCTGATCGTCGTCCTTATTTTCGGCACGAAGAAACTGCGCAATCTCGGCCAGGATCTGGGCGGCGCGGTGCGCGGCTTCAAGGACGGCATCAAGGACGGCGAGACCGCCGCCGATGCGACGCCGCCCCAGATCGCCGCGCGGGACGATGGCGCGACTGAGGGCGAGGCGCGCGAGAAAACCGGCGGCGATGCCGGAAAATCCGCCTGATGCCTTTCCCCGCGCGGCAATGACGGCGAACGGCTGAAACATGTTCGATCTTGGCTTCTCGGAAATCGTCGTCATCGCCATCGTGCTGCTGATCGTGGTCGGCCCCGAGCGCCTGCCCGGCGTGGCGCGCGCGGCCGGGCATCTGATCGGGCGCTTCCAGCGTTACGTCTCGGAAGTGAAGGCCGACATCCGGCGCGAGATCCAGATCGACGACCTGAAAAAGCTGCGGGAGCAGGCACAGACGCTGGATCACACCTTTCGCGCCGGGATGGGCAGCATCCAGGCCGATGTGCGGGAGGTGCTGACTTTTTCCGACGCCGCCGCGCCGCGGGCCGAACCGGTCGACGCGCCCGCGCCGGAAGAAATCAGCCTGGCCGCGCCGGAACCGGAACCCGCCCCGCAGCTCGAACTCGACCTGGGCGCCGGGCCGACCTTGCCCGCGACGCCGGCAGACACGACATGAGCGAAGCGCCACAGGAAGAGAGCTTCGTTTCGCACCTGGTCGAGCTGCGCACCCGCCTTTTGCGCGCCATCGTCGCCGTGGCGGTCGTCTTCGCCTGCCTGCTGCCATGGGCGAGCGACATCTACGACCTGCTCGCCCACCCGCTGATTGCCGCGCTGCCGGAGAACACGCACATGATCGCCACGGGCGTGGTCACGCCGTTTTTCGTGCCGATCAAGGTCACGGCGCTGGTGGCTTTCGTGCTGGCGCTGCCTTTCGTGCTCTACCAGGCGTGGGCGTTCGTCGCCCCGGGCCTTTACGCGCACGAGCGCCGCCTGGCTTTGCCGCTGGTGGCGGGAAGCGTGCTGCTTTTCCTCGCCGGGATGGCATTTTGCTACTTTTTCGTGTTTCGCATGGCCTTCGGCTTCATCGCCGGTTTCGCCCCCCAAAGCGTGCAACTGGCGCCGGACATCGAGCAATACCTGTCTTTCGTGATGACGATGTTCATTGCCTTCGGCGTCACGTTTGAAGTCCCGGTCGTCGTCATCCTGCTCGTCAGGGCCGGGCTGGTATCGGTGGCGAAACTGCGCGAAGTCCGGCCCTATGTGATCGTCGGCGCGTTCGTCGTCGCCGCCATCGTCACCCCGCCCGATGTGGTCTCGCAAATCCTGCTCGCGGTGCCGCTCTGTCTGCTGTATGAGGCGGGCATCCTCATGGGCAGCGCCATTTCACGGCCTGGGGCGGAGACGGACCGATAGTCGCGCGGGGCGAACGAAAAAAGTCCCGTACCAGGAAAAAAATAAGAAAAAAAGAACTATAAATAGCCGCACGGAGCGAACGGAAAAAGCCCCGTACCAGGGGGCTTTTTCCGGAATCGTGCTCCGCAAGGAGGTGATTCATGTGATACGGCCAACTCGGTTCAGGCGTTGGCGGCGCGTTGCTGTCAGGGCAATCCGCCTTTTCATCTTAGCGGCGCTCTTACTCTATAGCAAGCGTTGTGAATAGTGCTCCGGCACTTTGCGGCACCCGCCCTGCACCCACGCGCGGGGCGGCTCATGCGGCGGGTCAACGCCGCGCCGATGGCGTCGGTCGGCGTCCGACGGCGATTTTCAGGTCGATCTCCTTGCGGTTGCGCAGGAGGCGGAACGTCACGGTTTGCCCGGGCGACAGTTCCGCGATCGAGCCGAGCAGTTCGTGGGGCTTGCGCACGCCTTTCCCGTCGATGGACAGCAGCACGTCGCCGGGCAAGAGGCCGGCGCGGTCGGCCGGACTGCCGTTCAGGACGCTGTAGACCAACACGCCGCCGCCTGCTGGCAGGTCATCGAAAGAAGCGGCGGCCTCCGGAGTGATCTCGCGCATCTCGACGCCGATCCAGCCGCGCACCACCTCGCCGTTGGCGATGATCTGTTCCAGCACCGCGCGCGCGATCGAGACCGGAATGGCAAAACCGATGCCGAGCGAACCGTCGCCGGCGTTCGTCGAATAAATCAGGGTGTTGATGCCGACCAGCCGGCCGGCGCTGTCGACGAGCGCGCCGCCCGAGTTGCCGCGATTGATCGCGGCGTCGGTCTGGATGTAGTTCTCGAAGGTGTTCATGCCGAGATGATGGCGGCCAAGCGCCGAGGCGATGCCCAGCGTGACCGTCTGCCCGATCCCGAACGGGTTGCCGATAGCCAGCACCACGTCGCCCACGGCGAGGCTGTCGGGCGGGGCGAAAGCGATCGCCGGCAGGACGACATCGGCGTCGAGCTTGAGCACGGCGAGGTCGGTATCGGGGTCGCGGCCGGCGATGCGGACATCGAACTTGCGCCCGTCGTTGAGAACGACCTCGATTTCGTCGGCCCCCTCGACCACATGGTTGTTGGTGAGGATGAAGCCCTGCGGGCTGACGATGACGCCCGAGCCCAGGCCGCTGCGTTCCGGCGTGCCGAAAAAGCGGCGGAACAGCGGATCGTTCATCAGCGGATGGTTGGGTACCCTGGCGACCTGGCGGGTGTAGATGTGCACCACCGACGGCAGGGCGCTCCGCGCCGCGCCGGCATAGGAGGCGACGCCCGCGCCGACGGGCGGCGCGGCGGCTTCGAGCAGCGTGACCGCCGCGGGGGAAGCCGTGCCCGCGCCGCGTATCCATTCAGGCTTGAGCGTAGAGACGACGAAAAGGGCGGCGACGCTGACCGTCACCGCCTGCGCGAAAATCAACCACAAGCGACGCATAATGATGGGCTCCGGACGGGAAAGAACCGCCAGGGAAAAATGGGGGAAGGAAAACATGCGGCTCGACGCATTGCGACAGCATCTCGACCGGCTGCTGGAAACCGCGCGGTTGCGCGATTATTGCCCAAACGGCCTGCAAGTGGAAGGACGCCCCGAGGTGCGGCGGGTACTGTGCGGCGTGACGGCAAGCCAGGCGCTGATAGATGCCGCGGTCGCTGGCGGCCACGACGCGCTGCTCGTACACCACGGCTATTTCTGGCGCGGCGAGGACGGGCGCATCACCGGCATCCGGCGGCGTCGGCTCGCTGCCCTGCTCGGGCACGATATTTCGTTGTTCGCCTATCACCTGCCGCTCGACGCCCACCCGCTGCTCGGCAACAACGCCCAACTCGCGCGGCTCATGGGCTGGGAAGGCGAGGGCCATTTCGGCGACCAGGATCTGGGCTGGATCGGTACGGCGGGCGAAGCCGGTATCAGCGCGCGCGCGCTGGCCGCGCGGCTCGCAAGCAGACTCGGGCGCGAGCCCCTGCTGGTGGGCGACGGCGACCGCGCCGCGACGCGCATCGCGTGGTGCTCCGGGGGAGCGCAGGGGCTTTTCGAGCAGGCGATCGCCGCCGGAGCCGATGTCTATGTATCGGGGGAAATCTCGGAGCCGACCACCCATCTGGCTCGGGAGTCCGGCGTGCCATACATCGCCGCGGGGCACCATGCCACCGAACGTTACGGCGTGCAGGCGCTGGCTCG
>JAIRNL010000204.1 GCA_031258035.1 Azoarcus sp.
GAGCAAAGGCGGGATGCAAACCGGGGAACCGTCATGTCGAGCCTGCTCAATATCGGACTCAGCGGCGTCAGTGCCGCGCAGGGTCATCTGGTGACTACCAGCCATAACATCGCCAATGCGGATACCAATGGCTATCACCGGCAGCGCGTCATCCAGAGCGCGCAGGACGGCTGGTTCAGCGGGGCCGGTTTTTTTGGCAACGGCGTGCGGATGGCCGCGGTGACGCAGGCTTACGATCAATTTCTCGAAAACCAGGTGTTGAGCGCGGGGACGCGCAAATCCGCGTATTCGGCTTACGCCGCGCAAATCAGCCAGATTGACAATCTGCTCGCCGACGAGACCGCCGGCCTCGGCTCGGCAATGAACGCTTTTTTCGCCGGGGTGCAGGAGGTCGCATCCAACCCGACGAGCACGGCGGCGCGGCAGGCGCTGCTGTCCAGCGCGCAGGCGTTGACGGGGCGGTTTCACAGCCTCGACGCCTATTTGAGCGAAATCCGCGATGGGGTGGAATACGACATCCGCAGCGTCGTGGACCAGATCAATGTCTATGCCAAGGATATTGCCGATCTCAACCAGCGCATCGTCGTCGCGCAGGCGGCCGGGGCCGCGCATCCGGCCAACGATCTGCTCGATCAACGCTGGCAACTGGTCAGCGAGCTCAACGACCTGGTCGGGGTAAACACCTGCGTGCAGGCCGACGGCACGCTGTCGGTATTCATCGGCTCGGGCCAGACGCTGGTACAGGGCAATACCGCCGCCACGCTCGCGGCGGTACAGGGAAAGGACGACCCGCAAAGCTGCGACATCGCCCTGATCGCGCCGAATGGCGCTGAAATCGCGCTCCCCGAGCGGCTCTTCACCGGCGGCAAACTCTCGGGGCTGCTCGAATTCCGGCGCGAATCGCTCGATACGACGCAGAACCGCCTCGGCATGATCGCGGTGTCGGTCGCCTCCGCGTTCAACAACCAGCACAAACTGGGCGTCGATCTCGAAGGCGCGCTGGGACTGGATTTCTTCACACTGTCCGGGCCGCGCATCATTCCGGGCGACGCGGCCACGGTGACGTTCGATTTCGATGCCGAGGGCACGGTCGACGACATCGGCAATCTTGCCCAATTCACCGACAACGATTACGAACTGCGTTACGACGGCCTCGATTACACGTTGGTCAATCTGGGCACTCAAGCCAGCAAGACGCTCAGCTTCCCGGACGACACTTTCGAGGGCTTGCGGATCGATCTCTCCGCATCGACGCTGGCTGCTGGCGAGACGGCGCTCATCCAGCCCACACGCTATGCGGCGCGCGACATTGCGGTGGCAATCGACGATCCGCGCAAGGTCGCCGCAGGCTGCCCGGTGATCGGCGATGTGCCGGTCAGCAATGCCGGCAATGGCAAGGTGTCGGAGATCGTGATGAGTGATGTCTCCGGCGTGCTCGGTCTCTGGGAAGCGGCGCTGACTTTCAATGGCGGCAGCCTGTCGGTGTCCTCGACGCCGGGCGGTTTTACCCTTGCCAATGCCGACGGCAGCACGCCTGCGACCTACGATCCGGCGGGCGATGCCGCGGGAAAAACATTCATCGTCACCGCGCCCGGCGGTTTTGAATTCCGCTTCACCCTTTCGGGGACGCCGCAAAATGGCGATGTGTTCAACCTCGTTCCCACCGAAGCGGGCGTCGCCGATAGCCGCAATGCCAACCTGCTCGGCGCGTTGCAAAATACCAAGCTGCTGTTCGACAGCGGCGCCGGCCCGACCGCCACGCTGGGCATGGCATATTCGCAACTGGTCAATAAAGTCGGCAACAAGACGCATGAAGTGCAGACCGGCGAGAAAACCCAGACCGCGCTGTATACCCAGGCCGTCGAATCGCGCGATTCGCTCTCGGCGGTCAATCTCGATGAAGAAGTGGCCAATCTCATCCGCTACCAACAGGCGTACCAGGCCTCCGCGCAGGTGATGTCGATCGCGCAGCGCCTGTTCGACGAAGTCATTTCAATTGCGCGCTGAAAACGCAGCCAGGAGAGACGATCATGCGTATCACGACCAATATGATTTACGACCGCGGGGTCTCTTCGATCCAGTCGCTGTGGTCGAAGGCGCTGCATACCCAACAGGAAGTCTCCACCGGTCGCCGCGTGCTGACGCCGGCGGACGACCCGATCGCGGCGGCGCGCGCGCTCGACGTCACCCAGTCGCGCGGCGTCAACACACAGTTCCGGACCAACCAGGACTATTCCAACGACCAGCTCAACCTGCTGGAGAACAGGCTGGCGGGCACCGGCGACATTTTGCAATACGTGCGCCAGCGCGCGGTCGCCGCCGGCGACGGCATCCTCGAACAGGAAGAACTGGATGCCATCGCCGCCGACATGCACTCGCAATTCGATTCGCTGCTCGCGCTCGCCAACACGAAGGATGCTGCTGGCGATTTCCTCTTCTCCGGCTACCGGGCCGACACGCAGCCGTTCCAGGGCGGCTACGGCAATATCCACTACGAAGGCGACCAGGGCGCGCGCACGATGCAGGTTTCCTCGACGCGCTTCATGCCGGTCAGCCTGCCGGGATCGGACGTATTCGACAACACCCGCACGCTGGAGGGCGCCATCAACGCCTTCGCGGGCACCGCCAACAGCGGCAGCGCCGCAGCCAGCGTCGCCTTCGATCCGGCGCAACCAGACACGGCCGATACCGGGCGGCGCTACGAAGTGCGCTTCAACGGCACTGGCTACGATGTCACCGAATACCAACCAGGCAACACCGCGCCGGTCACGGTCTCGCCCGTCACGGTGACGCCGGGGCCGCCCGATACCATCGCCTTCAACGGTCTCAAGATGGAAGTCTCCGGCACGCCGGACAATGGCGACAGCTTTGAAGTGTTCGTCGCCTCCAAAAACGTCTTCGACAATCTGGCGATTTTCATTGATACCCTTGAAAGGCCGGGTTCCAGCGGCGTCATCAGCGGGGTGAAATTCGCCATCGACAATGTCGACGCCGCGCTCGACACTTCCCTGCGCGCGCGCGCCCAGGTCGGTTCGCAACTGGTCGAACTCGAACAACTGGGCAATTTGTCCAGCGACATGGATCTGCAATACGCCAATACCCTCTCGCGCTTGCAGGATGCCGACTACGCCGAGGCTTATTCGCGCCTGACGCAATTACAGACCAACCTCGAAGCCTCGCAGCTATCGTTCATGAAAGTGAGCGGACTGTCGCTGTTCAATTTCCTGCAATAAGAAAAGGCTGTGGCCATGAAACACGTCATTTCATCATTGCTCGTCCTCGCCGCGCTGCTGTTGCTGCCCGCATGCGCCACGCTGCAAAGCGGCGGCAATTTTTTGCAGGAAAACCAGGGTGCCGTCGCCGGCCTTGCCGGCGTGGCCTGGACGGCGCAGAAACTCCAGTACCTGAAGCCCGAATTCCTGGCTGGCGGGCTCATCGCCTACGGCATCTACGACCCGTTCTCGCCGACCTGGGAGATCAAAGTCACCGAACTGGACGACGAGCGCCGCCGCATCGACCTCAACATGAAGCGCCTGGCCACCGGTGGAGATGGCGAGGCACGGCAAGTCTTTCTCCGCGTCGCGCAGGCGCTGGCTGAGAAGGGCGGGCATGCCGGTTTCGACGAACTGCGCTACACGGAAGGCATCGAGTCGACCCGCCCCTTCGCGCGCCGCATCGCCGCGGGAGACATCCGGCTGGTGACATCGCGCCAGTTTCCGGCGTGGTGAATGCCCCGGTCGGTGTGAAACAAACCCTTTGGGAAGGCGATCTCTTGCTTCCCGGAGTGCCCCCCCTTCCGCGCTGCCACGAAAGACAGCGGAACTTCCCCCGCATGCACCGGCGACGGTGGCGCGTACAATCCCGCGCTCGACGACCCGATCCCGACCGATCCATGCAAGCCGACCGCAGCGAAGAACTCCGCCGACATCTCGCCCGACGCATCCTGGTGCTCGATGGCGCGATGGGCACGATGATCCAGCAGCACGCCCTTACCGAAGCCGACTACCGCGGCGCGCGCTTCAGGGATCATCCGAAGGAACTCA
>JAIRNL010000207.1 GCA_031258035.1 Azoarcus sp.
TTCGGCATGCAGGCGAAAGGCTGCATGCAGACGATGTTGGGCGTGCCCTGTTCGATCAGTTCGACCATCTCGGCGGTCAGGAACCAGCCCTCGCCGGTCTGGTTGCCGCGCGACAGGAAGGGCGCCGCGCCGAAGGCAAGCTGGTCGATGCCCGGCGGCGGAATGAAACGCTCGCTCGCAGCCAGCGCCTTCTTCATGTCGCGCCGGTAGTAGTCCATCGCCCTGATGGCGGCGTTGCCCGCCAGCGCCGCGAGCTTGCTGCGCGAAAGATAACGGTGGTTGAAGTCGTAGTCGTAGGCGCAGTAGAGCAGGAAATCCATCAGCCCCGGCATGACGGCTTCGCCGCCTTCCCGCTCGATGATCCGCACGATGTCGTTGTTGGCGCCGGGATTGAATTTGACGAGAATCTCGCCCACCAGGCCGATGCGGGGCTTGACCGCGCCGGTGAGCGGCAGGGCGTCGAAATCCCGCACGATGTCCTGGACGTTTTTCCGGAAGCGCCGGAAACTCCCCTCGAACACGGCGTCCTTGCAGCGCGCGACCCAGTTCTGGTAGAGGGCATCGGCCGCGCCCGCTTCCTTTTCATAGGGGCGGGTGCGGAAAAGCACATGCATCAGCAGGTCGCCATACACCACGCACATCATGATGCGGTGAAGGAGCGGCAGGCTCAGTTTGAAGCCGTCGCTCCGTTCCATGCCGACGGTGTTGAACGAGATGACCGGCACATCGGGAAAACCGCTGTCGGCGAGGGCTTTGCGCAAATAGCCGATATAGTTGGTGGCGCGGCAGCCGCCGCCCGTCTGCGAGATCATGACCGCCGTCCGGGCCGGATCGTATTCCCCCGATTTCAGCGCCTCGACGATTTGCCCGATCACGATGATCGACGGAAAGCAGGCATCGTTATTGACGAAGCGCAGCCCGTCCTCGATGGCGCCCGGCGAGACGTTTTCCAATACTTTCAGGCGATAACCGCAGGCGCTGAAGGCCGACTCGTAGAACTGGAAATGCATCGGCGACATCTGCGGCGCGAGAATCGTATGGCCGGCGCGCATCTCCCGGGTGAATGGCACGCGCTTGGCATACCTCGGCGGATGGAAGTGGATGACCTGCGCGCTTGGCCGCTTGCCCCGCTCCAGGAGCGCCGCCTTGAGCGAGCGAATACGGATGCGCGCCGCCCCCAGGTTGCCGCCCTCGTCGATCTTGAGGCTGGTGTAGATCTTGCCGCAGTGCGCGAGGATGGCCTGCACCTGATCGGCCACGATGGAATCCAGCCCGCAACCGAAAGAATTCAACTGGATCACATCGAGCGCGCGCTCCTGCGCGGCAAGCGAGGCGGCGCGATACAGGCGGCCGTGGTAAGTCCACTGGTCGACCATGCCCAGCGGCGAGGTGAGCTTGCCCAGATGCGCCACCGAATCCTCGGTCAGCACCGCCATGCCGAGCCAGGTGATGATCTGCGGAATGCCGTGGTGGATTTCCGGGTCGACGTGATAAGGCCGCCCAGCCAGGATGATGCCGTGCCTGCCGGTCTCCCTGAGGTAGTCGAGCACCGCCTCGCCCTGGCGCGCGACATCGGCCTTCATGCGTTTTTGCTCGGCCCAGCCCAGCGCGAGGGCGCGGCGGATTTCCGCCGGCGCGATGTGCGGAAAAACGCGCGACAACTGCTTGGCCAGCTTCTTTTCGTCTTCCAGCGACAGGAAAGGCTGGATCAGGATGGCATCGTTTTCTTTCAGGCGGTCGATGTTGTTGCGGATCAATTCCGGATAAGACGTCACCACCGGGCAATTGTAGTGATTGATGCTGTCATCGAATTCCTTGGACTCGAAAGGAATGCAGGGATAGAAAATGCTTTTGACCCCCTGCTCGATGAGGTCGATGATGTGTCCATGCACGAGTTTGGCCGGATAGCACACCGTATCCGACGGCAGGGTATCCAGCCCCTGCTCCAGCAAGGCCCGCGACGACGGCGACGACAGGCGCACCTCATACCCCAGCTCGGTGAGGAAAGTGAACCAGAGCGGGTAATTCTCGAAGATGTTGAGCGCCCGCGGAATGCCGATCACGCCGCGCGGCGCGTTCGTTTTCGGGGTGTACGCGAAAACGCGCTCGTATTTCCAGGCATAGAGATCGGGCAGTTCACCGACCGGCTTCTGCTTGCCAAGCCCGCGCTCGCAACGGTTGCCGGAGATGAATTTGCGCCCGTCCGAGAAGCGGTTGACGGTCATGGCGCAAGCGTTGGCGCACAGCCCGCAGCGCACCATCGCATGCCTGACGGCAAAACCTTGCAGGGCGTCGGCTTGCAGCATCGCGCTCACGGCCTGCCCCTGGCTCCGCTCCCTGGCTATCAGCGCCGAGCCGAAAGCGCCCATCAGCCCGGCGATGTCGGGCCGCAGCGCCTCGCGCCCGGAAATCAATTCGAAGGCGCGCAATACCGAATCGTTGCAAAACGTGCCGCCCTGCACGATGATCTTCTGCCCGAGGTCTTCCGGGCCCCTGATCTTGATGACCTTGATCAGGGCGTTCTTGACGACGGCATAAGAGAGGCCCGCCGAAATATCGGCCACCGAAGCGCCTTCCTTTTGCGCCTGTTTGACGCTGGAATTCATGAATACCGTGCAGCGCGAACCGAGATCCGAGGGCGCGCGCGCCTCCAGCGCCTCGCGCGCGAAATCGGCGACCGGCATCTGGACCGACTGCGCAAAAGTCTCGATGAACGAGCCGCAACCCGACGAGCAGGCTTCGTTCAGGAGGATGTTGTCGATCACGCCATCCTTGATCCGCAGGCACTTCATGTCCTGCCCGCCGATATCGAGGATGAAATCGACGCCGGGCAGGAAGTATTCCGCCGCCTTGTAATGCGCGATGGTCTCCACCTCGGAATGATCGAGCCTGAAGGCTTCGCGGATCAGCGCCTCGCCGTAACCCGTCACCGACGAAGCGGCGATGTGCGCCCCTTCCGGCAGGCGGGCGTAGATGTCCGCGAGGATGCCGCCCACGATCCCGACCGGGTTGCCCTCGTTGCTGCCGTAATGGGCATAAAGCAGTTCCCCGCCCTCCCCGATCAGCACCGCCTTGGTGGTGGTCGAACCGCCATCGAGGCCGAGGAAAAGCGGCCCGCGGTAGCCGGCCAGATCGCCGCGCCTGACCCGCGCCCTGTCGTGGCGCGCATGGAAAGCGCGGCGCTCCGCGTCGTCGCGGAAAAGCGGGCGCAGGGTATTCGTGCTCTTTTCGGCCACGGTGGCGAGCCTCTCGAATGCCTCCAGCACCTCGGCAAACAGCCGCGCCCGCCGGGGGCCGCCGTGCAGGGCCGCGCCGATGGCGACGAAAAGCTCGCTGTCCTCGGTCGCCACCTGATGTTCCGGCGCGACGGCGAGCGTCTCGATGAAACGCTTCTTGAGTTCCGGCAAGAAATTGAGCGGCCCGCCCAGGAAAGCGACGCTGCCGCGAATCTTGCGCCCGCAAGCCAGGCCGCTGATCGTCTGGTGCGCCACCGCCTGGAACACCGACAGCGCGATGTCCTCGCGCGCCACGCCCTCGTTGAGCAGGGGCTGCACGTCGCTCTTGGCGAACACGCCGCAGCGCGCGGCGATCGGATAAAGGTTCTTCGCCCGGCTCGCCAGATCGTCCAGGCCCATGGCGTCGGTCTTGAGGAGCGCCGCCATCTGGTCGATGAAAGCCCCCGTCCCCCCCGCGCAGGAACCGTTCATGCGCTGCTCGACGCCATTGGTGAAAAAAGTGATCTTGGCGTCCTCTCCGCCCAGCTCGATCGCCACATCCGTCCGCGGCGCGCGCACCTCGATCGCCTTGGCGCAGGCAATGACCTCCTGCGCGAACGGCAGGCCGAGCGTCTCGGCCATGCCCACGCCGCCGGAGCCGGTAAGCACCACGGAAACCCTGGAAGATGGCGCGAAAAG
>JAIRNL010000245.1 GCA_031258035.1 Azoarcus sp.
TCGGTTATAGTGCTGCCCCTTCGCCGCTTTAGCTCAGCTGGTAGAGCAACCGCTTCGTAAGCGGTAGGTCGTCTGTTCGAGTCAGACAAGCGGCACCACGAAACGCAGCGTCAAATACCCTTCAAAACCCGCATGTTCGCCGGGTTTTTGCGGGCAGACGGGGGCTTTCGGCCCCCATCGTTCTCGTGCGGTTTTCTGCCACGCCCCACCGCAACCCGTCCGCCGCCCGTCTGATGTCCGTCCAACTCAACGCCCCGCAACGCGAAGCGATCCGTTACCTCGACGGCCCCTGTCTGGTGCTGGCTGGCGCGGGAAGCGGCAAGACGGGGGTCATCGCGCGCAAGATCGCCTATCTGATCGGTGAATGCGGTTTTTCTCCCGCCAACGTGGGCGCGATCACTTTTACCAACAAGGCGGCGCGCGAAATGCAGGAGCGGGTGGCGCGGCTCATGGGCGGCCGGCTTCCGGAAGGGCTGACGGTGTGCACTTTCCACGCCCTCGGCGTGCGGATCGTGCGCGCGGAAGCGCGCCACTGCGGTCTCAAGCCGCAGTTTTCCATTCTCGATGCCGCCGATACGGCGCAGATCGTCGCCGATATTGCCGGCGACGGGGAAAAGGGCATCGCCAGGCAGTTGCAGTGGCGGATCTCGGCCTGGAAGAACGCGATGATCCTTCCCGACGAGGCGGCGCAACTGGCTGGCGATGACATCGCGGCGGCGGCGGCGCGCCTCTACCCGGATTACGAACGTACCTTGCGGGCTTATCAGGCGGTGGATTTCGACGACCTCATCGCGCTGCCGGTGCGTCTGTTCGAGGAAAACGCCGAGGCGCGCGAACGCTGGCAGAATCGGCTGCGCTATTTGCTCATCGACGAATACCAGGATACCAATCGCGCCCAGTACCGGTTGTTGCGCCAGTTGTCTGGCGTGCGGGCCGCTTTTACCGCGGTCGGCGACGATGACCAGGCCATCTACGCCTGGCGGGGCGCCGACATCGAAAACCTTCGCCAGTTGCCGGTGGATTTCCCGCAACTCAAGGTCATCAAGCTCGAACAGAATTACCGCTCGTCACGCCGCATCCTGGAAGCCGCCAACCGGGTGATCGCGCACAACGATAAGCTTTTCGAGAAAAAATTGTGGTCGGAGCACGGCATCGGCGAGCCGGTGATCGTTACCGATTGCCACAACGCCGAGCACGAAGCCGAATGGGTGGCGACGAAACTTGGCGCTCATAAATTCCAGCATCGGAGCCGCTTCCGTGATTACGCCATTCTCTATCGTGGCAATCACCAGGCCCGCCTTATCGAACAGCAATTGCGCAACCAGCACATTCCTTATGTGATTTCCGGGGGACAGAGTTTTTTCGAGCGCGCCGAAATACGCGATATCGTGGCGTGGCTGCGGTTGTTGGCGAACGAGGAGGACGATCTGGCTTTCATCCGCGCCCTCACCGTGCCGCGACGCGGCGTCGGCGCGGCCACCATCGAGGCCCTGGGCGCTTACGCCGGGCGCCGCCATCTGAGCCTGTACGCCGCCGCGCACGAGGAAGGCTGCGGCGAACATGTGCCGGCGCGCCAGCTGGAAGCCGTGCGCCAGTTCTCCGCCTTCGCCGCAAACATGCGCCAGCGCGCGCGCAGCGAGCCGGCGGCGCGGGTGCTCGCCGGGCTGCTCGCGGCCATCCACTACGAAACCTGGCTTTTTTCGCACCACCCCAACCGCGAGGCGGAAACGAAATGGCGCAACGTCGCCGATTTCGTCGCATGGCTCGGACGGCGCGGCGACGAGGGCGGCAAGAATCTGATCGAACTCACCCAGACGATCGCGCTCGCTTCGATGCTCGACAAGGAAGACCCGGATTTCGATGGCGTCCAGCTCGCCACGTTGCACGCGGCCAAGGGGCTGGAGTTTCCGCACGTTTTCCTGATCGGGGTGGAAGAGGGCTTGTTGCCGCACCAGAGCAGCATCGACGAGGAGAAGGTCGACGAGGAACGGCGGCTGATGTATGTCGGCATCACGCGCGCGCAAAGGAGCCTTCACCTTACCTGGTGCAGGCGCCGCAAGGCGGGCGCGGAGATGAGGGAGTGCGAACCTTCCCGCTTCATCGCCGAAATGGGCGAGGATGTGCGGGCCAACGACCGCAGCCAGCGCAACGCGCCGCTCTCGAAAGAGGAAGGCCGCGCGCGCCTGGCTGGTTTGATGGCGATGCTCGACGCACGGCAGACGCCCGGACAGTGAAAACGGGGAGGCGCCCCTTTTCCCGTCGGCGGCGTCACGCCGTTTTCGTTTTCATTGCCCGGTCGGCGGTTCGGTCGGCGGTTCGGTGAAATTCCCGCCGGCCTGGTTGGCGAGCCAGGCCACCCCGCGCTGGATTTCGGTATCGGTCAGGTCGACCGATCCGGCCCGGGGGGTCATGTTACCTTTGCCATTGATCACCGACAGGACGAGCGCATCGTAGCCGGTGGCGATGCGCGGCGCCCAGGCCGCCGCGTCTCCCGTCCTGGGCGCGCCCAGTGTGCCGGTGGCATGACAGGTGGTACACAGCCCATTGTAGACTTCTTCGCCCGTGCGATTACCGGGAGGGATCTTGGGCGCGGCCTGGAATTCGAAATGGGCAACCGGGCTGGTCAGGACGGAAGACTCTTCGGGATCGACCGTGCTTTTTTGCCCGCAGCCGGCAAGCAGGGCGGCGGTAACGGCAAGGACGAAAAAGGCGGGAAAACGAAACGGCTGCATGCTGTGTCCTTTTGTGGCAAAAAGAATGAAAACCGTGTCAGGCGCGGCAATCCGGGAGCAGGGCCCCGGAATGTTGTGGATTTTTCCCATTCTAGCATCGGAGAGTTCATATAGAATGGGCCCGCGATTCGCGCTCCGGCCGCGGACGAACGGCCATGTCGGCATATGCCGGCGCGGCTTCCGCGTGGACATGCTCATGATGACAGGAGAACGGAGCTAAGTTTGCCGTCGATGAGAATATCATAACACCCTATTCACTTCACTTTTCATTCCTTGCGAAGACTGCCGCGTTTCCTCCTTCCGGCCCTGTGCTCCCTGGTGACATTCGCCCTGATCCAGGGCAATGCGCGGGCGGCGTCGGACAATGCCGCGGTGACGCCGGTCTCGAAGATCGTGACCGTGTTCTGGGGCATCGTCAGCTATACGCGCTGGCCCGGCGAAAAAGGGCCGCTGCGGGTTTGCCTCCCGGAAAACAACAGGCAAGCGATGGCGATCCGCGACGCTGCCAGGGTGGTCAAGCTCGGGCGCCGGATCAGTGTCCGCACCA
>JAIRNL010000258.1 GCA_031258035.1 Azoarcus sp.
CGCGAGCGTCTTTTCCCGCTCGGCGACGACGTGAGCTTCATCCCCGGCCACGGGCCGATGTCGACTTTCGGCGAGGAACGGGCAAGCAATCCCTACGTCGGCGACGAGCGGGGTTGACCTCGTTCCAGGCTGCGTCATGCCGCGCCATTGAACGGAACGATCTCGTCCAGATATGGCGCGAGCCTGTCCGGCATATGCCGGGACTAAACGGTTACCGTAGTACAAAAATGCACTTTGTTGCTCAGACACAACACGAAACGCTTCATACCGCCGGGTTTTCGTTCTTGGGCTTGCGCAAACCCTGGCTGGCTTTGCACAATCCTTCCCAACTTCTCGCCCGAGAGGTCCAGTTGGGCTCTTGCCGCCGGTGGGAGCGCCGATTCAACTTGAGGAGAAATACATGCAAAAGAAACTGATCGCGCTGGCGGTTGCCGGTCTGATGTCCGCCCCGGCCTTCGCGCAGTCGAGCGTGACCATCTATGGCACCCTCGATTATGGTTACACGGTGCAGAACCGACATATTGATAGTGGTGTCAGATCCCGCCAAGGTCTCGACTCCGGCGTTTCCAAGGCCAACCGCCTTGGCTTCAAGATTGTGGAAGATCTTGGCAATGGCCTGAAGCTCGTTGGCGTACTGGAAAACGGCCTTGCCGGCGAAACCACGGGCACTGGCATCCTCAACGGCACCGCGCGTCAATCGTATGCCGCGCTGGCGGGCGGATTCGGTACCGTTGCCTTTGGCCGTCATTACACGCCGCAGCACCTGTTCCAGGTCGCCGTCGATCCTTTCGCTGGCAACGGCGTGGGTTCTTCCGCCAATGTGCTGGTCAAGGATCAACGTCTGAGCAATCTGATTGCATACATCTCGCCGAACTGGAAAGGCTTTTCGTTCATCACGGCGTACACCAATTCGTATGAAGGTAACGAGTCTGATGAGAACAAGGGCGGTGGCCCCGATCTTACTGACACGCGCGTGATCGCTTTCGCGCCGAGCTTTACCGTTGGCGGCTTGTTCGTCGGCCTCAATTACCATCAGGCCAAGTTCAACGAACCTGATACGGGTGCCGATCACCTGCGTGTGATCGAGGGCTATGTCAGCTACGATTTCGGGCCGGTCAAGGTTGGCGGTTTGTACGGGCAACGTAAGACCGCCCTGAATGACGATGGCGGGCCGCTTAGCTTTGATACCGACCTTAAGCTCACCCAGTGGCTGGTCGGTGCCACGTGGAAGATCAGCAGTAACGATTCGCTGCTGGTGTCGTATGGCCATCGCACATTTGATTTCGACGATATCGACATTAAAGATGCGAAACTTGGCCAGTGGGCGCTTGGCTATGAGCATGCATTGTCGAAGCGCACGGCGCTGTACGCGCATTACGCGGGGCAAACCCAGAACCGTAGCCAGAAAGACGCTTTGGCCAACGGCGTTGGTGGTTTGGCTATTGCGGGTTATCGTGGCAGTGGTGTTGGCCTGAGCAACATCAACGGTGCCGGTTATCGCCAAGGCTGGGGCGTCGGTCTCCGCCACGACTTCTGATCGCAGCCTTTCCGCGATTCAGTCAAAAAAGGGCGCTTCGGCGCCCTTTTTTCGTGGCTGCGACCGAGCGCGACACAAAAATTGCGCGAGCGACGCAAGGCTTACCCCTTGAGCGCCAATATCGCATCTTGCGACAGGCTCGTAGCCGCCATGATTTCCTCGACCGGTCTGCCTAGTTCCAGCAGCTTGCGGGCAATGGCTTGCTGGGCTTCCGTCCGACCCTCTACCCAGCCCCGCGCTTCGCCACGCGCTTCGGCCTCGTGCTGCCACGACAGCGCGTCCAGACGCGCCTTCTCGCGGGCTTCGTAGATAGCGCGGGCTTTCTCGTTGTCGGAGAGGCGGATCAGTTTCCTGACGGCGGGTTGGACCGCCGGGTGTTCCTTGGCCAGCATTTCCAGTTCCTCCCTGTTCTTCGCTTTCAGGAATTCGAGCCATGCCCACAGTTCCGTGCGGTCGTCTTCTTTTCCCACCTTGGGTAGTTCCAGCGTGTGCAGGGATAAATCATCAGAGAAGAGCGAGCCGCTTTGCAGGTCGTGGAGCCGATAAGCGTTATGGTACGCCACGCTGTCCGCGATCCATGTGAAATCCGTGATCGCAATGCCAATGACCGGTTTCAACAGGTGGTAGCCGTCGCCTTCGCCGATCTGCCGCGCGAAGAGCCGCGCCAGGTAGTACAGAATGCGCGATTTGAAGGCCGCATGGTTGGCAACCTGGATTTCGATATTGATTTGCCGACCGGATTTCGTCTTGGCACGCACATCCAGGATGCCGCTCTTGTCGTCGAGCATCTCGCCCGGCAGGAAGGGGTTCAGCAGGGCGAGTTCTTCGTAGTCATCATCGGGCAAGGGCAGCACGGCACGCAGGAAACCGATGAGCAAGTCCGTGTTCTGCTCGTCGCCGAAGAGCATCTTGAAGACTTCGTCGTTTTTCGGGGGAAGGATGGCGGAGGTCATGAGCGGGAGAGGCGGAGAGCAAGGGAGGGCGGGATTATGGCATATTCATCTCGAACCGTCACGGTGCCACGCCCCGGACGATTAAATACAGGCTCATTGCTGAAAGGTGGGAATGTTCCGCCCCGAAAGCTGCATCTTGCTCTCTTTCCTCGCCAGCCTCATCTCTTTGCGAGAGCGAGACTCGACAACCCGCATTCACCCGATTGCCTTGGTTTTCCCCCGGCCCCACAATGCCATCAGCCGCCATTGCCAGTATAATCAACGCTTTTTTCAGGCGCTCCATGCAGGTTCTTCGCGGCTTTTCCGACCCGGGCGGGCGGCCCTGCGTGTTGACCATCGGCAATTTCGACGGTCTGCATCTGGGGCATCAGGCGTTGTTGGGGCTGCTCGCCGAGGAGGCGGAAGCGCGTGGGCTGCCCGCGTCCTTACTAACCTTCGAGCCGCATCCGCGCGAATATTTCGCGCCCGATGACGCGCCGGCCCGCCTCACTTCCCTGCGGGAAAAACGCCCCCTCCTCACCGCATGCGGCGTCGACCGCGTCCATGTGCAACGGTTCGATGCCCACTTCGCCCGTCTGGGCGCGCAGGAATTCATCGACGCGATCCTCGTGCGCGGCCTGAAAGCGCGACATCTCCTCGTCGGCGACGACTTCCGCTTCGGAGACGGTCGCGTCGGGGATTTCGCCCTGTTGCAGGCGGCGGGACGCCAACACGGCTTCACGGTCGAAGCCATGCCGACGCTGGCTGTCGCCGGCGAACGGGCGTCGAGTTCCGCCGTGCGCAAGACGCTCGCGGAAGGCGACCTCGCGCACGCGGCGCGCCTGCTCGGGCGGCCATACGGCATGACCGGACGGGTGGCGCATGGCGACAGGCTCGGACGCCGGCTCGGCTTTCCGACGCTCAATCTGCCGTTCCGGCATCGCCGCCCGGCCCTCTCCGGCGTGTTCGCGGTGACGGTCGAAGATCTGGCTGCAACCCCCATCCCCGGCGTCGCCAACGTCGGCTGGCGTCCGACCGTCGGCGGTACCCCCCGCCCCCGTCTCGAAGTTCACCTGCTCGACTGGCAGGGCGATTGCTACAGCGCCCGCGTGCGGGTGAATTTTTTCCACAAGCTGCGCGGCGAAAGCCGCTTTCCGTCGCTCGATGCGCTCAAGGCGCAGATCGCGCTCGATGCCGCCGCCGCGCGCGACTGGTTTTCCCGGCACGATGCGGACACCTCGCGCGGCTGAAACACCCAGGACCAGGCCATGGCCAATTACCGAGATACCCTCAATCTGCCAGACACTCCGTTCCCGATGCGCGGCGACCTGCCCCGCCGCGAACCCGGCTGGATCGCCGCCTGGCTGCAAAAGCGGCTTTACCAGAAGATCCGCGCCGCGAGCGCCGGGCGGCCCAGATTCATCCTGCACGACGGCCCGCCCTATGCCAACGGCAGCCTGCACCTGGGCCACGCCCTCAACAAGATCCTGAAGGACATCATCGTGCGCGCCAGGACGCTGGCTGGGTTCGATGCGCCTTACGTGCCCGGCTGGGACTGCCACGGGCTGCCGATCGAACACAAGGTCGAGGTCACGCACGGCAAACATCTGCCCGCCGACAAGGTGCGCGAATCGTGCCGCGCCTACGCCGCCGGACAAGTCGACATCCAGAAGGCGGATTTCATCCGCCTCGGCGTGCTCGGCGACTGGGACAACCCCTACCTGACGATGAATTTCGCCAACGAGGCGAATGAAATCCGCGCGTTGGCCGAAATGGTAAAACGCGGTTACGTTTTCAAAGGCGTAAAGCCGGTCAATTGGTGCTTCGAGTGCGGCTCCGCGCTGGCTGAGGCCGAAGTGGAGTACGCCGACAAAACCTCGCCGACCATCGATGTCGCCTTCCCGGTGAACGAGGCGCACGCGAACCGGCTGGCTTCGGCCTTCGGCCTTGCGCGGCTCACGAAACCCGCCGCGGCGGTGATCTGGACGACGACGCCGTGGACGATTCCCGCCAACCAGGCGCTCAACGTCCATCCCGAATTCGAATATGTCCTGGTCGACGTCGGCGAGCGGTTTTTGCTTCTGGCTCAATCCCTTGCCGAAAGCGCCCTGGCTCGTTACGGTCTCCGCGGCGCAACCGTCGCCACGACCAGAGGCGCGAGGCTCGAAAAAATCGAATTCCGCCACCCGTTCCACGATCGCATCTCGCCCATCCATCCCGCCGACTACGTGGGCAGCGACGCCGGCACCGGCATCGTGCACTCGGCTCCGGCCCACGGCGTGGACGATTTCAATTCGTGGCTCGCCCACGGGCGCGACCGCGACGAGATTCTCTCCCTCGTTTCGGGCGACGGAAACTACGTCGCGGACTTGCCATTTTTCGGCGGCATGAACATCTGGAAGGCCAATGCCGCCGTGATCGACAAGCTCGCGGAAGTCGGCGCGCTCCTGTCGCACGGCAAAATCACGCACAGCTACATGCACTGCTGGCGGCACAAGACGCCGCTCGTCTATCGCGCCACGCCGCAATGGTTCGTCGGCATGGATCGCAAGACGGCGGACGGCACCACCTTGCGCGAGCGGGCGCTGGCTGGCGTGGATGCCACCCGCTTTTTCCCCGCCTGGGGGCAGGCGCGTCTGGCTGCGATGATCGCCAGCCGCCCCGACTGGTGCATCTCGCGCCAGCGCGACTGGGGGGTGCCGATGCCGTTTTTCGTGCACAAAAAAAGCGGCGAACTGCATCCGCGCACTGTCGAGCTGATGGAAGAAGTCGCGCGCCGGGTGGAAAAGGATGGCATCGAGGCCTGGTTCAGGCTTGATGCCGCCGAGCTGCTGGGCGCGGAAGCCGCCGATTACGACAAGGTCGGCGACACGCTCGACGTGTGGTTCGATTCCGGCACGACGCACTGGCATGTACTGCGCGGTTCGCACCCGGACGGGCATGCCGCGGGCCCCGCCGCCGATCTTTACCTCGAAGGCTCCGACCAGCATCGCGGCTGGTTCCATTCCTCGCTGCTCACGGGCGCGGCCATCGACGGTCACGCGCCGTACCGGGCGCTGCTCACGCACGGCTTCACCGTCGATGAGCAGGGCCGCAAAATGAGCAAGTCGCTCGGCAACGTGATTACGCCGCAGGATGTCATCGACGGCAAAATCCGCGACAAGCAGGGAAAACCGATCGCGGGCGGCGCGGAAATCCTGCGCCTGTGGGTCGCTTCCACCGATTATTCCGGCGAACTCGCCCTTTCCGCCGAAATCCTGAAGCGCGTCGTCGACGCCTACCGCCGCATCCGCAACACGGTGCGCTTCCTGCTCGCCAACACCGCCGATTTCGACGCCGGCCGCGACCTGCTGCCGGTTGCCGACTGGCTGGAAATCGACCGCTACGCGCTCGTCCTCGCCCGCGGCTTGCAGGCGCGGGTGGAGGCCGATTACGAACGCTTTGAATTCCACCGCGTCGTCCAGGCCCTCCAGGCTTTCTGCTCCGAGGATCTGGGCGCCTTCTACCTCAACATCCTGAAAGACCGCCTCTATACCACGGCGGAAAATTCCCGCGCCCGCCGCTCGGCGCAAAGCGCGCTCTGGCACATCACGCAGGCGCTCACCCGGCTGATGGCCCCGATCCTCTCCTTTACCGCCGAGGAAATCTGGCAGACGCTCACTGGCGACCCGGAAGATTCGGTGATGCTGCACACTTGGCACGCGCTTCCGGAAGCGCCGGACGAAGCCGAACTCACCCGGCGCTGGGAACACATCGCCGCCGTGCGGGCCGAGGTGTTGAAGGCGCTCGAAGAGCTGCGCATCGCGGGCAAGATCGGCGCGGACTTGCAGGCCGCCGTCACCGTCAGCGCCGAAGGCGAACGGTACGAAGCCCTTGCCGCCCTGGGCGACGATCTCAAGTTCGTTTTCATCACCTCCGCCGCCGCGCTGAAACAAGGGCCATTCAGGGTCGAGGCCGACCTTGCCGCCGGCACGAAATGCGAACGCTGCTGGCATGTGCGCGAAGATGTCGGGCGGGATGCCGGACACCCCGAACTCTGCGGGCGCTGCGTGGAGAACCTGTTCGGCGACGGTGAGACGCGCAAACATGCCTGAACGCAACGACTTCCTCACCATGGCGCCGTGGCTCGCGCTCATCGCCGTGGTGACGGCGCTCGACCAGGTCACGAAAGGGCTGGCTCTCGCCCACCTCGCGCCCGGCGGCCGCATCGAAATCACCGGCTTTTTCGATCTCGTCCTCGCCTTCAACCCCGGCGCGGCATTCAGCTTCCTGGCTGGGCAACCTGGCTGGCAACGCTGGTTCTTCACCGCGCTGGCGGCGGCGGTGTGCGCCTGGCTGCTGGCGATGACCTGGCAACAGCGCCACGAACGCCTGGCACCCGTCGCCTTCTCGCTCATCATCGGCGGCGCGATCGGCAACGTCATCGACCGGCTCGACCAGGGCGCGGTGGTCGATTTCCTTTCTTTCCACGTCGGCGTCCACTATTGGCCGGCGTTCAACCTTGCCGATTCGGCGATCACCCTCGGCGTCGGCCTGATGCTCTTCGCGCAGTTCCGCGACAGGCCCAGAGCCGCGCCCAACCCGGAGCCACCCTCGTGACCCAGACCGTCGCCGCCGACAGCCTCGTGACCCTGCACTACCGCATCGCCCTGCCCAACGGCCAGCCGGCGCTCTCCACTTTCGAGGCCACGCCCGCAACCCTGCAACTGGGCGCGGGCGAAATGCTGCCGGCCATCGAGCGGCTCATCGTCGGCCTGCCGGTCGGCGGCCGCCAGGCGTTCGATCTCGCCGCCGAGGAGGCTTTCGGCCCGCACCGCCCTGAACTGGTCGAGCGCGTGCGGCGCGAACACATGCCGTCGCAGGAGATCGAAGCGATGAGCGTCATGGAATTCGTCGCCCCCGACGGTTCGCGCTATGCCGGTCTCGTGCGCGAAATCAATGACGCTTTCGCGCTCGTCGACTTCAACCATCCGCTCGCCGGCAAACCGATCCGGTTCGAGGTCGAAATCGTCGGCGTGGCCTGATTCCCGCCCTTGCGAGCCACCATGCCCGGCGTCGAAATCCTTCTCGCCACCCCGCGCGGCTTCTGTGCCGGGGTGGAGCGCGCCATCGACATCGTCGAGCACGCGCTTTCCCTGCACGGCGCGCCGATCTACGTGCGCCACGAAGTCGTGCACAACCGCTTCGTCGTCGAGGGCCTGCGCGCGCGCGGCGCGGTCTTCGTCGAAACGCTCGACGAAGTGCCCGACGGCGCCACGGTCATCTTCAGCGCCCACGGCGTGCCCCTGTCAGTACGGCGCGAGGCCGACCGGCGCGGCCTGCGGGTGTTCGACGCCACCTGTCCGCTCGTGACCAAAGTGCACATGGAAGTCACGCGGATGCACGGACAAGGTCGTGAGCTGGTGATGATCGGCCACGGCCATCACCCCGAAGTCGAAGGCACGATGGGGCAGATCGACGGCAACATCCACCTGGTCGAGACCGAAGCCGATGCCCGCGCCCTGCAAGTCGCCGATCCCGCGCGGCTCTCCTACGTCACCCAGACCACGCTTTCCGTCGACGATGCCGCAACCATCGTCGACACGCTGCGCGCCCGTTTCCCCACGATCAGCGGGCCGAAAAAGGACGACATCTGCTACGCCACCCAGAACCGGCAGGACGCGGTCAAGCGCCTGGCCGCGGAAGCCGAAGTCGTCCTGGTGGTCGGCTCGAAGAACAGTTCCAACTCCAACCGCCTGCGCGAAGTCGCCGCCCTGCTCGGTATTCCCGCCCATCTCGTGGACGATGCCCGCGACATCGACCCGGCCTGGCTCGCGGGCAAACACAGGATCGGCGTCACCGCCGGGGCCTCGGCTCCGGAAGTGCTGATCGCCGAAGTCATCGCGCACCTGAAAGATCTGACCGGCGCGACCGTGCGCGAACTCGCGGGCACGGAAGAAAAGATTTTGTTTCCGTTGCCGAAGGCGCTGCGGGAAGAGACTTGAATGGGGGTGGGCAATCCGTTCTGTTGCACGAACACACTGTTGGGTTATGTTGCACGTGTTGTGTGATGCTGTGCTATGCTTTGCCGTCGCGCTTGCCAAGAGTGAAGTCCTCGAACTGGAAAGGACTTGGGTTCGATGGCATGGACGAGGATAGAGGGATGGTGAGCCTTCCCGTAAGCAGGACGTGTGACGACGTTCTGTTTTCAGCTTTTATGAGGGGTTATTGTGTCACTATATGCTGAATTGGCCCAGCGGATCGAGCGTCGCACGGGGAAATCCATTGATGAGCTTCGCTCTATGACTATCAGTGAATTACGCTGCGAAGCGGAAAAAAAGCATGGCCCTATGCACGTAACAAAAGAATGGCCATTGATTGGCAGAGGTTCTGTAATGGGAGATTATGTCGTTTCGCGCGATGAAATTGAGCGCCAGCTTGATGATGCACTTCATGATGATGGCTGATGCGGAGCATACGGAATGTCCTCTGAAAACATAGATGCACACGAAGACCCTCTGAAAGATCTTTTTAGTTTCTATCACGATTATGTCAAGGTGCTTTATGGTACCACTCAAGCTAGTGGCACACTCTCACAGGAAACTCTATTTGAAATAAACGCCGCTTTCGATCACATATCGAGAATCTACGCTTATGGCGAATCCGCAGACAATGCAGCGAGGAAAGCTTATGGTCATTTGAAACGCAGCTGCTTTGATATCTTCAAGGTCGGAGTGCGTGAGGCCAACAGACAATATAAAGAGCTGCGTGAGATTGATACAAGCATCATTGATAATGGCGAGTTCGATAAAAAACTCATCGCATTATTCGGAGAAATAAAAAAATCTTCCGCAAAAGCCAGACAACTTGAAGGCAAGCCAGGTTCCTTGGAAGAAGTGGACTCGGCATTCAACATGTGGCAGCCTGTTTACGAAAGATGCCTTTGCCTTGAAGATGACTTTTATGAAAATGACAAAGTAGAGTGGGCTAAACAAAAAGAACGTAGAAAACTCAAAAAAGAGCGTTAAAGAGCGTTACTTTCAGATATTCCTTATTGTCTTGGGGATCGTCGGCACTAAGTGCTTCGATTTTTTCTTCTAAATTTTCTCTTGACGTGCATGACACTAATTTCAGTGTCCGTCCGCCGGTGCATACTCTCCCTCGAAACCAACGCCCATTCTTGCGTTACACGACAATCAGCGGCGAGGGCCAGCCCTCGCCGCTGAAATGATCTGAATGAAAACGCGTCAGATCCGCTTGGCGTAATACTCCACCACGCGCTGCAAATCCAGCGGGAATGGCGCGGCATCCAGGCCATCCGGGGCGTGGGTGAGCGTCGCCGACAGGGCCGTTTCATCGAGCGTGATCCACTCCGGACGCGATAGCGCCGGCTCTTCCAGCGAAGCACGAACCAGGTCCAGCTTCTTGCCGGTTTCCGTGGGGCCGAAAGCCTCGCCCACTTTCACGCGGATGGAAGGAATCGTCACCCGCCGACCGTTCAACTGGATATGCCCGTGGTTCACCAGTTGTCGCGCCGCCGGGATCGTCGGGGCGAAGCCGGCCCGGAAAACGAGGTTATCCAGCCGACGCTCCAGAAACTCCACGATCTTGCCGCCCGTCTGCGCTTTCTGCTGCTTGGCGGCCCGCACGATGCGCCGCAACTGCCGCTCGGACAGGCCATAGTTGAAACGCAGTTTCTGCTTTTCCATCAACTGCATGCCGTATTCGGAACGGCGGCCGGAAACCGCTTTCCTGGCGCCATGCTGGCCCGGCGGCTGCGGGCGCTCGGACATGGATTTACGGGAAAGTCCGGGCAGGTCGACACCCAGGGCGCGCAGGATTTTGATGCGAGGGCCGGTATAACGGGACACGATAGAACCTCAAACGACAGTGAATGAATCAATCAATGCAGCAGGCTGGAATGCGGCCACGGACACGATTCCCGCGTCGCGGCGGCAGGAAGTTCGCACAGGTTCAGCCAGCTTTGCGACGCGCTCTGCAGCGCGCTCGCCAGATGCGCGTGGCAGCCCTGCACTTTCGCCTCCATGACGGCCGCACCGAGATGATGTTGCAGCGCGGCGAACTTTCCCGCCGTGACGCCCTTCAGGGCGGAAGACGACAACAGGGTAATGATGGCAGCCAGACGCAGGTCCAAAGGTAATTCTTCTGTTTCCCTGTCCATCACGGAACCTCCTCCAGATTGGGGCATCGCCCGGAAAACCCGCGCGAAAACCAAGGCCCCGGCCCGAAAGCCAGGAGCACCGGCCCGGAAAGGAAACGCCCTCCCGAACCCGCCTCGCGCAGCAGACAGCGGGCATGAACCACCCGCCGCCGATCATGGCCGCCACGTCAGCCTGCGCGATTGTCGCCGATCTTCAGAGCAAAATCAATAATGAGAACCGTTATTGATCGCTATGGAGCGAACAGAGCACTTTCCCCGGATTCATCAGCCCGCGCGGGTCGAAGGCACGCTTGATCGCGGCCATTGCTTCGAGTTCGACGGCGTCTTTGTAGCGCCGGATTTCTTCGCGCTTGAGTTGCCCGAGGCCGTGCTCGGCGGAAATCGAGCCGCCCAGTTCGTCGACGAGATCGTAGACGATGCGGTTGGCCTCGCGCCCGCGCGCCGCGAAGGCGTCGTCGTCTCCGATCCGCGGCGGAAAGAGGTTGTAGTGCAGGTTGCCGTCGCCGATGTGGCCGAAGGTGACGAGGCGCACGTCGGGGCACCAGGCCCGCAGGGCGGCATCGGCGCGGGCGAGGAATTCAGGCAGGCGGCTCACCGGCACCGCGATGTCGTGCTTGATGCTGAAGCCTTCGCGCTTTTGCGCCTCGTTGGCGTTTTCGCGCAAGGCCCACAGGCTTTCGGCCTGGGCGAGCGTGGCGGCAAGCGCGGCCTCGCCCACCTCTCCCGCGTCATTCGCCGCGGTGAGCGTTCGTTCGAGCATGGCGATGAGCGGGGCGTCCGGCGCGGTATCGGTCAGTTCCACCAGCACCGACCAAGCGGCGGGCGCGGGCAGTGGGTCGCGGCAGCGCGGCATGTGTTTGAGCACGAGTTCGAGCATCGGACGGCTGGCGAGTTCAAATGCCGTCACCCGGTCGCCGCAGGCGGCGCGAAAACGCGCCAGCAACGAGACTGCCGCCGCCGGGCTGGAAACGGATGCCCAGGCGGTCGCCCTGGAAACGGGCGCGGGAAAGAGCTTCAGCACCGCGGCGGTGATGATGCCCAAGGTGCCTTCCGCGCCGATGAAAAGTTGTTTCAGGTCGTAACCGGTGTTGTCCTTGCGCAGACCGCGCAGGCCGTGCCATATCCGGCCATCGGGCAGCACGACTTCCAGTCCGAGGGTGAGATCGCGCATGTTGCCGTAGCGCAGCACCTGCACGCCGCCAGCGTTGGTCGACAAGTTGCCGCCGATTTCGCAACTGCCGCCGGCGGCAAGCGAGAGCGGAAACAGCCGCCCGGCGGCGGCGGCGGCCTCCCGCACCGCAACCAGTTTGCAGCCGGCTTCCACGCAGATCGTCTCGTTGGCGGTGTCCAGAGCACGAATGCGGGCAAGGCGCGTGAGGTTGATGACGACGGAGCCGCCATCGGGCAACGGTGTCGCGCCGCCGCACAGGCCGGTGTTGCCGCCCTGCGGCACCATCGCCACGCCGGCTTCGGCGCAGACGCTCACCACGGCGGCGACTTCGGCGCTCGTCGTCGGCTGCACCACCGCGAGGGCGCGGCCGTTGTAGCGGCCACGATGGTCGGTCAGGAAGGGGGCGGTATCGGCTGCGGCGGTCAGCACGCGCCGCGCGCCGACGATGGCAGCCAGGCGAGCCAGCAGGCCGCCCTTTCCCGGGTCAGTCCGCGATGCGTTCGGCGTAGAGGTCGTGTACATCGCAGTCGGTGATCCTGACCTGGGCGAAGTCGCCGGGCCGGAGTCCTTCGCCATCGGGGACGATCACCAGCCCGTCGATTTCGGGCGCATCGCCCGGCGAACGCGCCAGCGCGCCTTCTTCTTCGTCGACTTCGTCGACCAGTACCGTCATCTGGCTGCCGATGCGGGCTTCGAGGCATTGGGTGGAGATGTCTTCCTGCAATGCCAACAGGCGATCGCGCCGTTCTTCCCGCAAAGTGTCGGGCACCGCGTCCGGCAGGGCGTTGGCCGGGGCGCCGTCGACCGGGGAGTAGGCAAAGACGCCGACGCGATCGAGCCGCGCCTCTTCGAGAAACCGCGTCAGTTGCTCGAAATCCTTTTCAGTCTCGCCGGGAAAGCCGGTGATGAAGGTCGAGCGGATCGTGATGCCGGGACAGATGGCGCGCCAGCGACGGATGCGTTCGAGCGCGTTCTCGGTGTTCGCGGGACGCCGCATCGCTTGCAGGATGCGGGGGCTGGCATGCTGGAACGGGGCATCGAGATACGGCAGGATGCGGCCTTCGGCCATCAGTTCGACGATGCTGTCGACGCTCGGGTAAGGGTATAGATAGTGCAGCCGTATCCAGACGCCAAGCTCGCCGAGCGCCCTGGCGAGTTCGAGCAGGCGCGTCTTCAGCGGACGACCGCCCCAGAAACCGGTGCGGTAGCCGATGTCGAGCCCGTAGGCGGAAGTATCTTGCGAGACGACGAGAATCTCGCGCACGCCCGCTTCGACCAGGGTTTCGGCTTCGCGCATCACCTCGTGGATCGGGCGGCTCGCCAAGGCGCCGCGCAGCGACGGGATGATGCAGAAAGTACAGTCGTGGTTACAGCCTTCCGAAATTTTCAGATAGGCGTAGTGGTTGGGCGTCAGGCGCACGCCCTGTGGCGGCGCGAGGTCGACGAAGGGATCGTGCGGCCTGGGCAGGTAGCGATGCACGGCGGTCATCACTTCGCCGTCGGCGTGCGGGCCGGTCACAGCCAGCACCTGCGGATACGCTTCCCGCACGAATCCGGCGCGCGCGCCGAGACAGCCGGTGACGATGACTTTATCATTCTCGGACAGGGCCTCGCCAATGGCGTCGAGCGACTCCTCGATCGCGGCGTCGATGAAGCCACATGTGTTGACGATGACGAGATCGGCATCGTCGCAGGCGCCGGAAATCTCGTAACCCTCGCTGGCAAGACGGGTCAGGATGTGCTCGGCGTCGACCGTGGCCTTGGGACAGCCGAGACTGACGAAACCGATCCGGGGGGGCGTCGCGTGGAGAGGACTCATCTGATGGCAGCCAGAAACCGGGACGGGGAACGCACCTGACTGACCCTGCCCGGCGGGATGATAAAAAGAAAAGCCCCGCGAGGGGCATCCGCGAGGAGCCAGGCCGCGATGCGCTTACTTGCCGGCGGGCTTGACCGAAACCGGAGACGGCGCATTTTCGCTTTTGGCCGCGCCATGGTGCGGCACGAATTGGGGAGGAAACTGGGGAGGAAACTGAAAGCCGGTGAACATGTTGCGCGTCTGGCTTTCGACCTGCTCCTGCATTTGCTGAAACATCTTCTGCGACTGCTCGACGTAGGCGCCCATCATGTTTTGCAGCGCCGGCCCCTGGAAATTCATGAACTGGGCCCACAAGTCCTTGCTGATCGTGTTGTTGTCGCCGTAGATGCTGCGCACCTGTTCCTGCAATTTGTTCTGCATGTCGGAGAACGCCCTGATGTTGTTCTCCAGGTACTTGCCCATCATGCCCTGCATGGCATGGCCGTAGAAGCGGATCATGTGGGAGAGCAGGTCGCTGGTAAACATCGGCACGCCGCCGCTTTCTTCTTCAAGGATGATCTGCAACAGGATGCTGCGAGTGAGTTCCTCTCCGGTCTTGGCATCGACCACCTGGAATTCCTCGTGCCCCAGGACGAGCTCCTTGACGTCGCTGAGGGTGATATAGGAACTGGTGCGCGTATCGTAAAGACGGCGGTTGGGGTACTTTTTGATCAGGCGTACTTGCTCGCCCATGCTGGGTTCTCCTCGGCTGACGGGTTTGCCCGCACTTGCGGACAGGCATTGATTATATCTCTCACGAAAAAATACAAACCCCGCCAATGGCGGGGTCTGGGTCTTTTGGCTCTCAAGCCGCTCGGATGGCCCGTGAAACCGGAGGTGATGGCTGCTTATTGATAATTCAGGCCGCCGTTGATGTTGAGCGTGGCGCCCGTGGTGAAGCCGGAGAGTTCGTCGGCGAGGAAGACCACGGCGAAACCGATTTCTTCCGGCTTGGCCAGACGTTTCATCGGCACGGAATTCACGATGCCTTCGAGGATATCGGCCCGGATCGCGGTCACCATCTTGGTGGCGACGTAGCCAGGCGCGATGGCGTTGACGGTCACGCCCTTGGTCGCCAGCTCCTGAGCCAGCGCCTTGGTGAAACCGATCACGCCAGCCTTGGCGGCGGAGTAGTTGGTCTGCCCGGCCTGGCCCTTGACGCCGTTGACCGACGAGATGTTGATGATGCGTCCCCAGCCGCGCTCCGCCATCTTGGCCGAGACTTGCTTGGTGACATTGAACAGGCTGGAAAGGTTGGTGTTGATGACCGCATCCCACTGATCGCGTTCCATCTTGGCGAACATTTTGTCGCGGGTGATGCCGGCGTTATTCACGAGGATGTCGACCGGGCCGGCCTGCTGTTCGGCCTCGGCCACCATCTTCTGCACCGAGTCCAGATCGGCCACATCGCCCGCGACCGCGATGAAGCCCTTGAAACCGGCGGCTTCTTGTTCTTGCAGCCATTGATCCTTGTTGTCGAATTGGGGATGGTAAGCCGCGATGACCTTGTGGCCCGCCTTGGACAGCGCCTGGCAGATGGCAGTACCGAGGCCGCCCATGGCACCGGTGACGAGAGCAACTCTTTGGGACATTTATCGGATCCTCTTCAGGACAGGAACAAACACACCCGAAACGCCGCCGCGCCCGTGGCCGTGGCGGCGTTTCGGCCCTGTTATGCAGCCAGCACAGGTTGTGCGCCGCAAAACCCGGGCATTATAGGCGATGCGCGCGCGGAAAACGCAAGTCCGCGCCACTACGCCGCACCGCCCCGCCCGTCAGGCCCGCACTTTCACGTAGCTTCCGGGCGCCGGTTCGGCAGGCTCGTACCGGGCGCTGCCGAGCCTGCCGCGCGCCGCCACCTGCCGGCCACCGAACGCTTTCAGCCATTCCGTCCAGTGCGCCCACCAGCTTCCCGGATGTTCTTCCGCCCCAGCCAGCCACTCGTCGGGCGAGGTGAGCGGCTGCGCGCTCGTCCAGTAACTGCGCCGGTTCTTCGCCACCGGGTTGATGGTGCCGGCGATGTGGCCGCTGGCGCCGAGCACGAAAGTGGTGTCGCCCCCGACCAGGGCGCGCCCGAGATAGGAGGTCTTCCAGGGCACGATATGATCCTCGCGCGCCGCGAAGAAATAGACCGGCACGTCGATCTTGCCGAGATCGACTTTCTGCCCGAGCACGGTCAGCCGTCCGGGCAGGCGCAGGTTGTTTTCGAGATACATGTTGCGCAGGTACCACGCCAGGAAGGGCCCCGGCAGGTTGGTCGCGTCCGAATTCCAGAACAGCAGGTCGAACGCCTTCGGGGTGCCGCCCTTGAGATAGTTGCCGACCACGTACTGCCAGACGAGATCGTTGGCGCGCAGGAAGGAGAACACACTGGCCAGTTCCTGTCCGCGCAGCAGTCCGCCCTTGCCGATGGCGGCCTCGCGCGCGCTCACGCTGGCTTCATCGACCAGGCAGCCGATTTCGCCCGTGTCGGAGAAATCGAGCAACGTGGTCAGGAAGGTCACGCTGGCGACCGGATTCTCGCCGCGCGCCCGCGCCACGGCGAGCGCCGTGGCGAGGAGAGTGCCACCAACGCAAAAGCCGAGCACATTGGGCTTCTTGACCTTGGTGATGTCGCGCACCACGTCCAGCGCCGTGAGCGGCCCTTCCTGGACGTAGTCATCCCAGGTCTTGCCGGACTCCGCGGGGCCCGCGTTCTTCCACGACACCAGGAACACGGTATGCCCCTGCTCGACGATATAGCGCACGAAGGAGTTTTCCCGCTGCAAGTCCAGGATGTAGTACTTGTTGATACACGGCGGCACGATCAGCAGCGGCGTCTGCGCCACCGTCTCGGTGAGCGGCGAATACTGGAGCAACTGGATCAGATCGTTTTCGTAGACCACCGCGCCCGGCGTGATGGCGAGATTGCGGCCGACCTCGAACACGCTCTCGTCGGTCATCGACACCCGCCCCTTTTCGAGATCGGCGAGCAGGTTCTGGATGCCGCGCGTGATGCTTTCGCCCTTGGTGTCGAGCGCGGTGCTGATGAATTCCGGATTGGTGGCGGCAAAGTTGCTCGGCGCCATCGCGTCGATGTATTGCCGGGTCAGGAATTGCAGGCGCGCCTTGGCGCGTCCGTCGTTGAGCGGCACGCTGTCGGCGGCCTGGCTCAAAAACCCGGCGTTGATCAGATACGCCTGGCGCAAGTAATCGAACATCGGGTTCGCCGTCCATTCCGGCGACGAGAATCGTCTGTCGCCGGCCTCGGGCGTGACGACCGGCTCGGCCGACTCGCCGGGCTTGCGCGCGAGCATCGACGACCACAAGGCCATGTGGCTGGCGGCAAATTCCTGCTGGAGCCGCGCCATGGCGTCTGGCTCGGGCAACGGCAGGGTCGGTGCCACCACGCCCGTCGCGTCCTGCATGGCGACCTGCTGCCTGGTCAGGGCCTCAAAAAAATCGCTCGCCATCTTCTGCCCGGTTTGCATCATGGCCAGTATGGCCGCTGCCTGCTGCCTGCTTGCGTCGTCAGTCATGTTTCCTCCTCCGTCGGCCCGGACAAGGCATGCCTGCCGTCCGCGGCGCGTTCCTGTTGTCGTTCATCGTGTGCCGATCAAGATAGAACCGATTCCGGCGCCGATCAATAGCGCAAACCCTAACAGGCTGGTGAAAAACCCCGAACGCCTTGTGTTGGGCGGTTTGTGAGGCACAAGGGGTTGATTTCCGAATGCCTGATCGCCAATGACAGACGCGGATCATACCCGCATGCTCACCCCGTCCGGCCCGTGGATGTCGCGCCGTCCGGACGGAGAAGTTGACAATGTCCCCCATTTCCGCATATATG